>JBEKZT010000013.1:0-17338 GCA_049509595.1 Verrucomicrobiota bacterium | reverse complement strand
AGGGCACCCGCCACCCAATAATTACGAGTAGAGCCATCGTGACAGTAATCAGTGTCGCAATCCCGAAAGAATCGCGTTAAGACGCTGCTCGAACGATAGACGAAAAATCCCTTTTCTCCAGGCTTGGAGTTTCCGCAGATCATATCTGCAAGTGCCATTATTGTGCGTTCTTTGAACTGCATAATCTCTAAATGAATCTTCGCAAAACAATTTCGCCGCGCAAGGATGAAACCAGAACGGATATTGTAGCGGCGCTCTGTGAGCGCCGGACGACGGTCACAGACCGCCGCTACAATAAATTCTCTTTGCGCACCTCGCGCCTTTGCGTGAAAATAAGACCATGAGCGCAATCACCGCAGAAGATTTGCCCGACGTTCACGGCCACTTTGGTCCTTACGGCGGACGTTATGTGCCGGAGACGTTGATGAATCCGTTGCAGGAATTGGAGGAAGAATATTTCCGCGCGCAGCACGATCCGGAATTTCAGCGCGAACTGAATTATTATCTCAAGGAATTTTGCGGCCGCCCGACGCCGCTTTATTTTGCCGAACGGCTCACGAAGGAACTCGGCGGCGCGAAAATTTATTTGAAGCGCGAAGATTTGCTGCACACCGGCGCGCACAAAATCAACAACGCGATGGGCCAAATCCTGCTCGCGAAACGCATGGGCAAGACGCGCATCATCGCCGAGACCGGCGCGGGTCAGCACGGCGTCGCCACGGCCACGGTGAGCGCGATGTTCGGGATGAAATGCGTCATCTACATGGGCGCGGTGGATTGCGAAAGGCAGATCCTCAATGTTTATCGCATGAAAATGCTCGGCGCGGAAGTCGTGCCGGTCCACGCGGGACAAAAAACCTTGAAGGAAGCCGTCAACGAGGCGATGCGCGACTGGGTCACGAACATCCGTAGCACGCACTACATTCTCGGCACGGCCTACGGCGCGCATCCGTATCCGGTGATGGTGCGGAATTTTCAGCGCGTCATCGGCGACGAGGCGCGCGCGCAGATTTTGGAAAAGGAAAAGCGTCTGCCGGACATGCTCATCGCGTGCGTCGGCGGCGGCTCGAACGCCATCGGACTTTTTTATCCGTTCCTCGAAGACGCGGGCGTAAAAATGGTCGGCGTGGAAGCCGGCGGAAAAGGAATTTTTCCCGAGCAACATGCGGCGCGGTTCCAGGGCGGCTCGCTCGGCGTGTTGCAGGGCACGCGCAGTTACATTTTGCAGGATGAATTCGGCCAGATCCAATCCACGCACAGCGTCAGCGCCGGACTCGATTACGCCGCCGTCGGGCCGGAACACGCGTTTCTGCGCGACGCCAGCCGCGTGGAATACACCTACGCGACGGATGAAAAAGCGCTCGAAGCGTTTATGAAATTGGCGCGGCTCGAAGGCATCATTCCCGCGCTCGAAAGCGCACACGCCATCGCCGAGTGCATGGTGCGCGCGCCGAAGCTGGGCAAGGACACGCTCATCATCGTGAACCTCTCCGGTCGCGGCGACAAAGACGTGGCGCAGGTCGCGGACAAGGTCGGATTGCAAATGCCGAAGTAAATTCGCCCTCCTAAAGTTTTTTAATTCAATTTCAGCAAGATTTTTCTTGTGCATAACATCCTTGGGAAAAACGTTGCTATTTAATAATAATGCCATTATTATTGGGTTATTATGGCAAGGCCGAAGAACATTCTTAAAACGGTTCAAATGACCATTCCGACGAACCGGTCGCTGGTGGATCATTTGGAAAGTTTGGTTTCATCAGGATTGTTTGGAAAAAGTGCCACGGAGGCCGCCGAACGGCTCATTGCAAAAGGACTTCATGAGCTGTCCAAGGAAGGACAACTTCCGAATAAATCGTTAATAGCCGGTAAAGAACGAGCGCATAAGTAATAGCAACTTAAACTTCCAAGTTCCCCAAAACACAGTAAAAACAAAGGAGAAGAATATGGATTTGAACGACTCATTTGAAAAAGTTAAAGAATTTCATCGCGCTTTCGACCACCGCTGCCCCGACAAACCCACAGCACTGCCTGAAGAGCGAGTGCAAAAGCGCTACAATTGGATGTTGGAAGAATTGGACGAACTGCGCAAAGCCGACTCGATCCATGATCAGGCGGATGCGGTGATTGATTTGATGTATTTCGCCTTGGGCACCCTCGTTGAAATGGGTGTGAAGCCGGAGCCGTTGTTCAAAATTGTTCACGAGGCGAACATGAACAAGCTTTGGCCTGACGGGAAAGTTCATTACGCGCCGGACGGCAAGGTGATCAAACATCCTTCATGGCGTCCGCCGGAACCGCAGCTTATGCGCGAGATTGAACGCCAGATTAAGGAATTAAATGGGCATCACTTTCAAGCAGTTCCAGTCTAAAGCAAATCAAGTTGATATTCATCCGAAGAAGGATGACAGGCCGTGGGAATATGCCTTGACGGGTTTGCTTTCTGAATCCGGAAAGTTCAGCAAAAATTTGGAAGACGGGCTGGTCAAAGGCAAACTCTCTGCCGAAGAGCGAGAAAAGGCGATTGAAAGTGCGTGGATGTCGCTTTGGTGTTTGGCTGTGGCCTGTCACCATGCCGGGATTTCGTTGGAAGAAGTTGCAGAACGCGGTTTCGCCGAACTCGATCGAATTGGCGATGATTTTATTCCCAAAAAAGAGTGAATCTCCGATTTCTCGAACTAGAAGAACCACGACGCCTTTGAATGTGCCTTCGCCCGCCTGGAAAAAGATTTGCGCACGAGCATCGGGAAATAAATCGGAGCGCGGTTTGGCGGTCAATCTTCTTCCACCTCTTGCGGCTGGTGGGTGATGATGCGCGCACTGCGGCGGTTGGAAAAATAGGAATACGCCCATTGGAACAGCACGGCGGTGCGGTTGCGGAAGCCGACGAGAAAAATCAGGTGGACAAACAGCCACGCCAGCCACGCGGGGTAGCCGGACAGCTTGAGCTTGCCGATTTGCGCGACAGCGGCGGAACGACCGATGGTCGCCATCGTGCCTTTGTCCCAATACTTGAACGGCGGGCGCGCCAGCGGATTCGCGCGGGCGTTGAGTTCGGCCTTGATGATTTTGGCGACGTGTTTGCCCATCTGCATCGCGGCGGGGGAAACGCCGGGGACGGGTTTGCCGTCGGCCTGCAGCACGAGTGCCATGTCGCCGATGGCAAAAATTTCCGGGTGGCCGGGCAGGCTTAAATCGGGAGCCACCTTCACACGTCCGCCGCGATCCAATTCGCAGCCGAGTTTTTTAGTGAGCGGCGTGGAGGTGACGCCGGCGGCCCAAATGATATTGCCGGCTTTGATGATTTTGCCATTGGCAAGTTCCACGACGCCTTCGCGGATACTTTTCACATGGGTGTCGGTTTTGACATTGACGCCGAGATGGATGAGCTGCCACTTGGCTTTTTCGGAAAGGCTCGGCGGCAGGTGCGACAGGATGCGCAGCCCGCCTTCGAGCAGCATGACGTGCGACTGCGTGGGATCAATGCGGCGGAAATCCAAATTCAAAACCTTGCGGGTCAGTTCGGCGAAGGAGCCGGCAAGTTCCACGCCGGTCGGCCCGCCGCCAACCACGACGATGGTCATGAGCCGGTCGTGTTCGACGGGGTCGGTTTCGTTCTCGGCTTTTTCAAACGCAAACAAAATGCGGCTGCGGAGGCGCAGCGCGTCGTCGAGCGTCTTGAGGCCGGGAGCGAATTGTTCCCATTCGTGATGGCCGAAATAGCCGGTGTGGCCACCGAGCGCGAGCACGAGGTAGTCGTAGTCCAGCGCGTTTTTTTCGAGGAACACTTTTTTTTGCGCGAGGTCGAATCCGGTCGCCTTGTCGAGCAGCACTGTGATGTCCGGACGGTTGGACAGGATAGCGCGGATAGGTTGCGCGACGTCCGTGGCGGACAGCGCACACGTGGCGACTTGATACAGTAACGGTTGGAACAGATGATGATTCGTGCGGTCAACCAGCGTGATGTGCGCATTGGCCATGTGAAAATGTTTACAGAACGTCAGGCCGCCAAAGCCCGCGCCGAGCACGACGATGTGAAACTGTTTGCCTCCTCCCTCCACGCGGACAATTTGAGTCAACCCGCCAAAAATGCAACTGCTTGTTTCGCGCGCGTGTTTCCGCTAAATTTTCTCCGTGATTTACGACGCGTCATTGGACGAGTTGCTGCAAAAAGTTTGGGACGGCAAACGCATTTCCCAAGCGGAGGCATTGCGGCTTTATCATTTACCGCTCGAAGAACTGGGCGCGCTCGCGGACCGTCGTCGGCAACTGGCAAAGGCAGAAGATTTCAACAGGCGCGGCAATGACATCGTTACCTACATCGTTGACCGCAACGTGAATTACACCAATGTTTGCAACGTCTATTGCAAGTTTTGCGCATTTTATCGCGTGGAAAAGGACGACGATTCCTACGTCATCACGCTCGACGAATTGGACAAAAAAATCGAGGAGACCGTCGCGCTCGGCGGCACGCAGATGTTGATGCAAGGCGGCCATCATCCGAAACTGACGAAGCAGTGGTATCTGGATTTGCTTTCGCACGTCAAAAATAAATTCCCCGGCTTCAACGTCCACGGTTTCAGTCCAAGCGAGTTTGTACATTTCCGCGAAGTGTTCAACGAGCCGCTGGACAAAATAATCGGCGATTTCAAGGCGGCTGGACTCGGCTCGATTCCCGGCGGCGGTGGTGAAATTCTGGTGGATCGTGTGCGTCAAAGAATTTCGCCGTTGAAAGCGATGAGCGACGACTGGCTCGAAGTGATGAACGTGGCGCATCGGCTCGGTTTGTATTCGAGCGCGACGATGATGTTCGGTCACGTCGAGACGGTTGAAGACCGCATCGAACATCTCGAACGCTTGCGTGCGCAGCAGGACAAATCGAAAGGATTCACGGCGTTCATCTGCTGGACGTTTCAGGCCGAGTACACAAAATTGAAAGCGCCGAGCGTTGGCGCACACGAGTATTTACGAACGCAGGCGCTTTCGAGAATTTATCTCGACAATTTTACGAATGTGCAAAGCTCGTGGGTCACACAAGGTTTGGAAATCGGCCAGATCGCGTTGAAATACGGCGCGAACGATCTCGGCAGCATTATGATCGAGGAAAATGTCGTGTCGCAGGCCGGAACCACTTTTCGCATGACGGTTGACGACATGAAACGATTGATTTGCGATTTGGGTTACGAGCCGCATCAGCGCAACAACTGGTATCAGTTGCTGAATTAAATTCGCCGCGCAAAATTTTTTGGCACCTGGAAATTCCTTGAAACCAACCGCGCCGTTTTTCACCGAAGCGCACCAACGATGGCTGCTGCCCTTGTTGTCGGTCGGCACGTTTTTCCTTTTGCTCGGCAGCCGCGCATTGAACGAACCCGACGAAGGCCGCTACTCGGAAATCGCGCGCGAAATGATCGAAACCAGCGACTGGCTCGTGCCGCACTTCTGGTATCTGCCACACCTCGACAAACCGCCGATGACCTACTGGCTCGTCGCGGTTTTCATGAAACTCTTCGGCCAGAACGAATGGGCGGTGCGCCTGCCGGTCGCGTTAGCGGGCATCAGCGGCGTCTGGGCGACGTTTCTGCTCGGCTGTTCCATCGGCGGACGGCGTGTGGGTTTTTGGAGCGCACTGATTCTGCAAAGCTCGTTGCTCTACTTCGTCATGGCGCGAATGCTGACGACGGATATTTTTCTGACGCAATTTGTCGCCTGGGCGATTTATTTTTTCTGGCGAAGCTGGATCACTTCAAAAGCGAAAATATTTTTGGCATGGCACCTGGCCGGATGGGCGGCAATCGCACTTGGTTTTTTGACAAAAGGACCAATCGCTTTGGCCATTCCGCTCGTCACACTGGCAGTGCTGGTGATTTGTTGTTGGAAAGAATTTTCAGGAAAAAAATTTCTGCTTGGCGGTTTGCTCGGTGGACCGGTTCTCTTTCTGATTTTGGTGCTGCCGTGGTTTTTGGCGGTCTTTCAACGCGTGCCGGAAGCGGCTCATTTTATGGTTTTGGGACAGGCCGCCGGTCATTTGCTCGGCACGACGATAAAAAACCGCCACGGCAGCATCTTTTATTTTCTTGGAATTCTCGTGGTCGGACTTTTGCCATGGACGTTTTTGCTTGGCTGGCTTTGGCGTCGGGCACATTGGCGAGGCTTGGACGCAAAATCAAAAGACGCCTGGTTGCTGCTGAATGTCTGGACGATTTTCACATTCGTTCTGTTTTCACTTTCGCAGGCAAAATTGCCGGCCTACATCCTGCCAATTTTCCCGGCGCTGGCAGTTTTTTTGGCATGGCGGTTTTTTGGCGATGAACATGCGAACGAATCCGCGCCGAAAATCGCCTGGCGGATTTGTCTCGCAGGTTCGTTTTTGTTGCCCGCCGTTTTTCCATTGCTGTTGAAATACACTTTTCACGAGACGCTTCCGTCATGGTTGAAATGGCAAACGCCGGTTCTCGCGGTCATCGCACTTTTGATATTTTGGCTGGCGCGGAAATGGGAATGGCAAATAAAAACGGCTTTCACGATTGGGTTAACATGGTTCGGCTTGATGACAGTGGTTGCGGAAATTCCATTGTTTGAAACGAGTTTGAAAGCAAACCAGACGCTCAAGCCGCTCGGCATGGCGCTACGCGAAAATTTTCAGACCGGTGATGTGGTTGTTTGCTGGGGCAAATTGCCGCAAGGACTGGCGTTTTATTCCAGCACGGTGATTAACGCGACGAACCGGCCGTATTTTGGCGGCATGGATTTGACGCAAGTGCCATTCGAATTTCCCGGCAACCGCGAGCGGCTCGGCAAATTATTTTTGCCGGATGAAACCGCGCTGGCGGAATTGTTGCAAAGTGAAAAACACGTATTGATAGTGGCCTTCGGAAACACGATGGAACAATTTCAGCAAAACCATACTGTTGCGCCGCTGCATCACATTACACACGCCGGCCAATGGGAATTATTTTCCAATCATTAACTCAATCGCGAAACGGATGCTCATTTTCCTTGCTGTGAGGGGTGGTTTACTGAAAAAATATCTGTCAAACTTGCATGACTAAAGTTCTTTTACTCGGCCTTGGCCGCTGGGGCGCGAACCATCTGCGCAATCTCAACTCAATGCCCATCGAGCTTTACGTCGCCGAAGTCGGCGAAAAGCAGCTCGAACCCGCGCGCAAACTTGGCCTGCCTGCCGAGCGCCTCACGACGAATTACAAGACGCTCATCAGCCAGGTGGATTGCGTCGTCATCGTCACGCCCGCGCAATTGCACTTTCCGCTGTGCAAAGAATTTCTCGAAGCCGGCAAGGACGTGTTTGTCGAAAAACCGCTGACGCTCGCGAACGACGAATCCAAGCAGCTCGCGGAACTCGCGGACAAGACCAAAAGAATTTTGCAGGTCGGACACATTTTGCGTTTTGATCCGGCGACGCTCTGGCTGCGCGATGCGGTGCAGAAAGGCGAGTTCGGCAAGGTGAACATGATACGCGGCCACTTCGGCGGTTTCAAGCGTCCGCGCAACGACAGCGGCGTGATGTTCGCCGACGGCATTCATTTTGTTGACCTGTTCAATTTCATCCTCGGCGCGCTGCCGAAAACGGTGCAGGCCATCAATCATGATTTCATGAGGCGCGGCATGGACGACGTCTCGTTCATTTCGCTCGAATACGACACGCCGCACGGCAAGACCTGGGCGACGGTGGAGGCGGAATATTTTATTCCCGGAAAATTCCGCGAGGTCATCGTCTGCGGCGACAAGTTGAGCGCCGTGTGCGATTACAACATCTCGCAATACAAGATCAAAACCTACGCGAACACGCACACGCCCGCCGGCGGCAATGATTTCAAGGCGACGGAAGGCGTCGTGACGCGGATCGAAACGCCGCCGGAAGAACCGTTGCTGGCGGAACTGCGCGCGTTTGTGGATTCCGTGAAAACCCGCGCCACGCCGCGCGCCGATGCGTGGTCCGGCTACAATGCCGTGCGCGTGCTGAACGCCGCGCTGGAATCGGCGAAGACCGGCAAGGCTGTCACGCTTTAAGAATTTCAACCACGGATGGCACGGATGCACACGGATTTCAGAATTGCAAAACCAAACGCATAGACGCAGAGGACGCGGAGAAGCGCAGAATAAAATTTCTTCTTTGTGATTCTCTGCGTTCTCCGCGTCTCTGCATTAAACAGTTTTTTTATCCGTGTTAATCCGTGTCCATCCGTGGTTAAATAGAAAATAGTTTATGAGCAAAATCCCGTTATCAAAATGTTTCGTGAACGCCGAAGTCGAGGAAGCCGCGCTGCGCGCCATCCGCTCCGGCCAATATATCCTCGGCAAAGAATCCACGGCGTTCGAGGCCGAACTCGCCGCGCACACCGGCACGACGCAATGCGTCCTCGGCAGTTCGTGGACGATGATTGTTTATTGTTTGCACCAGTTGCAGGGCATCGGGCCGGGCGACGAAATCATCGTGCCCAGCCACACGGCGTTTCCGACGATGGAGCCGCTGATCCATCTCGGCGCGAAGCCGGTGTTCGCCGACATTGACGACACGTTCGTCATGGATTTGGCGCACGTCGAATCGCTCATCACGCCGCGCACGGTCGGCATCATCGGCGTGCATCTTTATGGCCATCCGATTGACAACGACCGGCTGCTCGCCATCGCGAAGAAAAATAATCTCTGGATCATCGAAGATTGCGCGCAGGCGCAGGGCGCGAAATACAAGGGCAAAACCGTCGGCAGCATGGGCGACTTCGGCGCGTTCAGTTTTTTCCCGTCGAAAAATCTCACAGTCCTCGGCGATGGCGGCTGCATCACGACGAACAAAATTGATTATGCCGACCGCTTGCGGATGTTGCGCAATCACGGTCGCCAGGGAAAATACGATCACGAATTCACCGGCTACAACGTGCGTTTTAACGAAATCAACGCCGCCATCGGCCGCGTGATGTTGAAGCACCTCGACGGCTTCAACGAAAACCGCCGGCAGATCGCCGCGCGCTACAACGAACGGCTTGCGGGCATCGTGCAGACGCCGACCGCGCGCGAATGGGCGACGCCGGTGTATCATATGTATGTCGTGCGCGCCGAGCGACGCGACGATTTACAGAAATTTCTCAAGGAAAAGAACATCGAGACCGGCGTGCATTATCCGAAACCGAACCATCTGCAACCGGCGGTCATCGGCCTGTTCCCTTACATTCCGAAACTGCCGCAGACCGAGAAAGCGGTGAAGGAAATCCTTTCACTGCCGATTCACGGCGAAATGAATTTGGACGCCGCGGATCAAGTTTGCGCTGCGATCGCGGAATTCTACGGAAAAAAGTAATTTAGCCTTTTTACATCAAAACCCTCGCTCAGCAACAGCGAGGGTTTTTGCTTTTGGGATGGTCAAAAGAAATTCGTGCCAGTTCCTGAAATTCATGTTTTTATATTCGGCCAATGAACGTCGAAAATCCCGAAATCAGCCTCGTCATTCCTTGCTACAATGAAGAGGGAAATCTGCGCGAACTCGTCAAGGCCATCCGCGCGGCGGTCGAGCCGTTGAAAATTTCCTACGAAATTGTCATCACGGACGATTGCAGCAAGGACAAGTCGTGGGAAATCTTGAAAGAGCTTGCGGCGAGTGACCCGCGCATCCGCGCGCAAAAATTCGCGTTCAACTGCGGCGAGAGCGCGGCACTGTGGGCTGGCATGAAAATTTCCCGAGGCAGATACATCGTGACGCTGGATGCCGATTTGCAAAATGACCCGAAGGATTTGCCGAAACTTTTAGGCGCGCTGAAAAATTACGATTGCGCCTGCGGCTCACGCGTGAAAGTGCGCGGCGAAAGCGATGGTTTCATCCGCGTGGCGTCGTCGCGCATCGCTAATTGGGTTCGCAACAAGCTTTCCGATGAGCAAATTTCCGATGCGGGCTGCACCTATCGTGCGTTCAAACGCGAGTGCATCGAGAATCTGAAGTTTTTCAAAGGCATGCACCGTTTCCTGCCGACGCTGTTAAAAATCGAAGGTTACACGGTCACGGAAATTGAAGTGACGAATAATCCGCGCTTCGCCGGCCAAAGCAATTATGGCGTGTGGAACCGGCTGTTTGCGTCGTTCTACGATTTACTCGCCGTGCGCTGGATGAAGAAACGGATGTTCAAATACAAAATTGCCGAGCAGGTGAATTGAATTGCGGCTGGCCTCGCTTTTGGCCAAAATTTGCTGTGCTCGCGAGGGTTTGTTCAGCTGCGGTAAATGGAATCGAGGCGTACCCGGTCGAAGTGGAAGTCAACGCGGGCTGGGGCGACACGAACATCGTCATTGTCGGTCTGCCGGACGCGGCGGTCAAGGAATCGCGCGACCGGGTCACGACCGCACTTGTCAATTCCGGCTATAAATTCCCGATGGGCCGCACGACGATCAACCTCGCGCCCGCCGACGTTAAAAAGGAAGGTCCGAACTTCGATTTGCCGATTGCCATTGGAATGCTTGCGGCAAGCGAACAAATTGAAACGGATCAACTGGATAATTTCCTCGCGGTTGGCGAACTTGCGCTGACCGGCGGCGTGCGGCCAAGCAAGGGGATTCTGCCGATGGCCATTCGCGCGAAAACCGACGGAAAAATTGGAATTCTTGTTCCGGCGGAAAATGCGGCGGAAGCCGCCGTCGTCGCCGGGTTGCAGGTCATCCCGGTCCAAAATCTCCGCGAAGCCGCGCAGTTTTTCGAAGGCGAAATCAAAATCGCTCCGACGAAAGTGGACATCGCAAAGATTTTCGCGCATGAACACGAGGACGACTGCGATTTTGCCGAAGTCAAAGGCCAGGAAAACGTGAAGCGCGCGTTGGAAATCGCGGCGTCGGGCGGGCACAATGTTTTGTTAATCGGGCCACCGGGAACTGGGAAATCAATGCTGGCCAAACGGCTCGCGACTATTTTGCCGCCGTTGACTTTAGGCGAAGCGCTGGAGACGACAAAAATCCACAGCATCGTCGGCCTGTTGAAATCCGGCCAGGCGCTCGTGACACAGCGACCGTTCCGCGCGCCCCATCACACGGCGAGCGACGCGGGACTGTTGGGCGGCAACATCAACCCGACGCCCGGCGAAATCTCGCTCGCGCACCACGGCGTTTTGTTTCTGGACGAACTGCCGGAGTTCAAACGCAGCGTTTTGGAAACCATGCGCCAGCCGCTCGAAGAAGGCATCGTGACGATTTCGCGCGCGGCGGGCACGATGACTTTCCCTTCGCAATTTATGTTGGTGGCTGCGATGAACCCGACTCCAGACGGAAAAATGCCGGGCGAATCAAAAAGTTCGCCGCGCGAAATCCAGAATTATCTGGGACGGATTTCCGGCCCGCTGCTCGACCGGATTGATTTGCACGTCGAAGTGCCACAGGTAAAATTCCGCGAAATCTCCGGCAATTGCACCGGCGAAACTTCCGCGCAAATCCGTGAACGAGTTGTTACTGCACGCAAACGGCAGCAAATTCGTTTTACCGACAAACCGAAAATTTCCTGTAACGCGCGGATGAGCACACGTGAATTAAAACAATTTTGCGAGTTGGATGAGGCCACAAAAGAATTGTTGAGGAACGCGATGGTGGAATTGAATTTCAGTGCGCGGGCTTACGATCGGATATTAAAAGTCGCGCGGACAATTGCCGACCTCGCCGGAGCGGAAAACATTTTGAGCGAACACATTTCCGAGGCGATTCAGTATCGCTCGCTCGACCGCCAGTTGTGGACATAATTGGAGGATGAAGTATTCCGCTTACTATTGACGATATCATATTGGATAAGGTTGGTTGACAGTTCTGGCTTTGTCCACCTGGCGCAAATTTATGCTCGCTCTTCCGTGGGACTTCCGAAATCACGGTAGGGTTACACCCCATAGCGTCCGTACGCTATTGCACTATGCTCGTTTCATGAATGTCAAAAGAGTTTTCTTTAAGGCCGACAAGGCCGGACTCGTGTTGGGTGCTGTGCTGCTGGTGACGCTGACCGGATGCGAGGCTTATGCTGGTGGGCTGAGCGTCGGGATAAATATCGCACCTATCGTGGTGGCACCTCCCGTGGTCATGCAAGACGACTACGTTTATTACCCCAACTATGGTGTCTATTACAACAGCAGCCGAAATCAATATGCTTATCTGGAAGGTGGCGCGTGGGTTTCGCGGCCGGCACCACTAGGTGTCTCGGTGGACGTGCTGCTGGCTTCGCCGTCCGTAAGGATGAATTTTCATGATTCACCGGCAAATCACCACGCGGCAATGGTTCAGCAGTATCCTCGAAATTGGGCACCGTCCGGCTCGAATCAAGGACAGAAAGAAAACCGGAAGGACGATCAGCACGACGGGCATGGGGATAACAACGGCAGATAAACCAAGCGAATTACCTTCGCACATTGAAAGGAACATTATGTTAGGAACTATTTTAATAGTGTTACTCATACTTATGTTAATCGGTGCATTTCCCACATGGCCGCATAGCAAAAGTTGGGGTTACTATCCCAGCGGCGGACTGGGTCTGGTTTTGGCGATTCTGATTGTTCTGCTTTTGCTGGGTAGAATTTAAACAGGACGGATCGCGCAATTTACACAAAGGATAATTTCATGCTACAAAGCCTTAAACAATTATACGGAGAAAAACTCGGCGCGTCGGACGGCGAAATTGGCCACGTGAAGGATTTTTATTTCGACGATCGAAACTGGGCAGTGCGTTATCTGGTCGTGGACACGGGAACCTGGTTGACGAGCCGCCAGGTGCTGCTCTCGCCTCACGCCATCGGCAGCCTTTATGAGGACGGAAAAGTCCTGCTTGTGAACCTCACCCAGAAACAGATTGAAAACAGTCCTGCGATTGAGACGCACAAGCCGGTGTCGCGGCAATACGAAGAAGAATATTACCAGTATTACGGCTGGCCTTCTTACTGGCAGGGCGACGGATTGTGGGGCATGAGCGGTTTTCCGATTTTGACAGTGCCGCCAAAAACTTTGTCGAACAAACAAGCTGCTGCGATCCATCGAAAGCATGAAGGCAACGATGCCCACTTGCGAAGCACGCAAGCTGTGAAGGGCTACAACATTGAAGCCAGCGATGGAATCATCGGCCACGTCTCCGATTTTATGATGGACGATGAGAGCTGGGCGATTCGTTTGCTCGTCGTGAAAACAGGCCATCGGTTTTCCGGCAACGAAGTGCAAATACCGGTGAGTAAAGTTGACCGGATTAGTTATGAAAAATCCACCGTGTTTGTGAATTTGTCAAAAGAAGCCGTCGAACAAAGTCCGGCAAACCACCTGATCGCAGTTGCTTGAACTCCCCCGTCCAATTCCACTTTATGAAACAAAATAAATATCCCCAAAACCAAAAATCAGCCGACTCACAGTCAACGGTGATTGCGGCATTAAACAAAAACGAAATTAATTTTGCACCGTCACCAGATGAAGTGGCCAGAAAGGCATACTTCAGTTATGTAAACCAGGGTTCACTGCAAGGACATGAGGTTCAGCATTGGCTGGAGGCAGAGTCGCAATTAATCGCGGAACGCGACCTTACGCGTGTTCACGGTTTTCACAACAAGACGTAAGATAAAATTTACGGACAACACACAATCAAAAAATCCATTTATGAAAACATCTATCGTTAAACTCACGGAAGCGCCCGAAATGTATGAGACCGAAAATGACATTTCCCTCAAGCGGCGTTTGGAACTGAATTCGCTGATGAACCAACGGCTTGCGTCGGCTGTTGACTTGCAGGCGCAAATGAAGCAGGCGCATTGGAATGTAAAAGGTCCGAGTTTCATCGGCCTGCACGAACTTTTTGACAAAGTGGACGAAGCCGTTGAGGATTACGTGGACAAGATTGCCGAACGCATTGTCCAACTCGGCGGCATCGCCGAAGGCACGGTTCGCGTAGCCGCAGCGCGCACGCGGCTTCCCGAATATCCGCTTACGATTGCGGAAGGCATGGCGCACGTCGAAGCCGTCTCCCGCGCACTTTCCACTTTTGGACAGGAAGCCCGAGCCACGATTGACGAAGCGAACGCACTGGACGACGCTGACACGGCGGATTTGTTTACCGAAGTTTCGCGCGGCATAGATAAATGGCTGTGGTTCGTCGAAGCCCATTCACAAGCCGCAAAATGAAATACAACTCAAACCAATAAAATTAAAATCATGAACACACCGATCATTGCCAGAGATTTAACTAAACAAGCTCCTCACAGCCCGCGTGAACGCATTGCTGGTTTCGCCATCGCCAGCCGCGCCATTGACAAATGCCGCGCCAGCCTCGCAGGCACACTCGGCGAATATCATTATGATTGTCCGCTGGACAACATGCTCTTCAGTTTCAAGGGCATTAATGGCGGCCAATTCAAAACCGCCGTTCAGGCCGCGAAAAATTATGAAAATGTCGGCACTTGGTTGCAGACCAACGGCACGAAAAAGACGCCGGCTGAAATCAAAGCGTGGTCGGATGAAGTGGAAGCCGGCAGCATGATGAAAAATCCGGAAAAACGCGAATTCTTCATTGAGGAATGCAGGAAGCTCGGACTGAACCCGGAGAAGAGCACCACGTTCGACTGGCTTGAAGCGGACGACCGCGCAAGTTTCAATCGTAAGTCCGCGTAACATTTTTTATTTCCTGCCAAACTTATGAAAGCACCCACCGCCAAAATGGCAGCGACACTGCAAACTCCGGTTTTTCCCAAAACACTTCACCGGTTACGTCCAAATTTCAAGGAAGCCGCCGCAAATCCAAAGTCTAAAAAGCGGGACAACATTTTTTCCAAATCTCGCGACACGCGTGAGGATCGAGGCACACGCGAAATTAAAAAATCGCATAAGCCACAGACAGTTTTTCAAATTTGCGCGTTGCTTTGATTTCAAACCATGAAAACAAATCCATTGAAAGAAGGCGTCTTGACTGAAAACTCCGCCGGCATCGGCACGGTGACACGCGACATGGTTCGCGAGCGCGCAGAGGAACTGGCGATCATTGAAGGTCATTCGCCAAATAGCGCGACGATGTCCGACTTTGCACAGGCCAAACTGGAGTTGACTGGTGAGCCTGACACCAATATGAAAGAAGTGATTCTCGAATCCGTTCCCGAATCCGAACGATGGGATCCGCTACCAGGCTCAACAGGACACAAAGTGTCAGTGGCTCCCAATGAAGATGAGGACGATGAGGGACGGAGTGACAACGAAAGATTGATTGAAGAAGGTATCGCCGGAGCAGAGCATGATCAAATGCGTCAAGCCGCGAAGCTAAATTTAAAGATTCAAAGCTGAGCGCAGTTCATGCACTCCGTCTTGACCATCAATGGTGGTTCATCGAGCATCAAGTTCGCGCTGTATGAGGCGGCCAAACCGCTGAAGCGCGGGCTGTATGGAACGGTTGACCGCATCGGCTTGAGCGGGACAAATCTGACGTTTCACGATGCGGATGGAAAACCATCGGCCAGTCGCAAACTTGCCGTCGCCGATCACAAATCAGCCGCGAACTCTTTGCTCGACTGGCTCGAAAAACAAAATGATTTTGCGTCAGTTAGAGCTGTGGGACATCGCGTGGTTCACGGCATGAAACATACCATGCCGGAGATCGTCACAAAAAAACTTTTGGATGAACTGCGTCGCATCAGCCCTTACGACCCGGAACATCTGCCGAGGGAAATTGAACTGATTGAATTGTTCCGCCAGCGTCATCCGAAACTGCCGCAGGTCGCGTGTTTTGATACGGCATTTCACCAAACCATGCCGCGCGTGGCAAAGTTACTTCCGATTCCGCGACGCTACGACGCGAAGGGAATTCAGCGCTACGGTTTCCACGGTTTGTCCTATTCTTATCTGATGGAAGAACTCGCGCGGCTTGGCGATCCGGCGGCAAAAAATGGTCGGGTGATTCTCGCGCATCTCGGAAATGGTGCGAGCCTCGCCGCCGTGCGCGATGGCAAAAGCATTGATACCAGCATGGGCTTCACGCCGACGGCGGGATTGGTGATGAGCACGCGCTCCGGCGATTTGGATCCCGGCGTCGCACCGTATCTCGCACGCACGGAAAAAATGACCACGCAACAGTTTTACCAAATGGTCACTCACGAGTCGGGACTGCTCGGCGTTTCGGAAACCAATTCCGACATGAGAGATTTGCTCGGACGCGAAAAAAAAGACGTTCGCGCGGCGGAAGCCGTGGAGTTGTTTTGTTATCAGGCGAAAAAATGGATCGGTTCCTTCGCCGCCGCGCTCGGTCGATTGGACACTTTTGTTTTCGCCGGCGGCATCGGTGAAAACGCGCCCGTTGTCCGCGAGCGCATTTGCGAAGGGCTGGACTTTCTGGGCATTAAATTGGACAAGGCACGAAATAAAAAGAATGCGGCGATGATTTCCACAAACGCAAGTGCCGTCAAAGTGCGCGTCATCCGCACGGATGAAGAATTGATGATTGCGCGCTCGGTTTTGCGTTCCTGTCCGAAAATTATTTCACAAGTTTGAATCTCATGGGGTGTTCACCCCATTGTTCTCCGCTTCCAAACGAGCCAGCCTTTTCGTGGATGATTGAACCATGAAAACGAACACGCTCACGCCGGACTTGCTCCAAAAGATGAATGCCTACTGGCGCGCGGCGAATTATCTCTCCGTCGGCCAGATTTATCTTTACGACAATCCGCTGCTGAAACATCCGCTGAAACTTTCCGACGTGAAGCCGCTGGTGGTCGGACATTGGGGAACGACGCCGGGACAGAATTTTATTTATGTGCATCTGAACCGCGTCATCAAAAAATATGATCTGAATATGTTCTACGTAGCCGGTCCCGGTCATGGTGGCCCGGCGATTGTGGGCAATGTTTATCTCGAAGGCACTTGGAGCGAAGTCTATCCAAACGTGACGCAGGACGAAGCCGGGCTGAAAAAACTGTTCACGCAATTTTCGTTTCCCGGCGGCATTTCCAGCCACGTCGCGCCGACCACGCCAGGTTCGATTCACGAAGGCGGCGAACTGGGTTATTCGTTGTCGCACGCTTTTGGCGCGGCGTTTGACAATCCCGATTTGATCGTCGCCTGCGTCGTCGGCGATGGCGAAGCGGAAACCGGCCCGCTGGCGACGGCGTGGCAGTCCAACAAATTTCTCGACCCAATCACCGATGGCGCAGTGCTGCCGATCCTGCATCTTAACGGCTACAAGATTTCCAACCCGACTGTATTGGCGCGTATTGAGCCCGATGAGTTGGAACAATTTTTCCGTGGTTGCGGCTGGACGCCTTACTTCGTAGAGGGTGACGAACCGGAAAAAATGCACGAACTCATGGCCACGACTTTGGAAAAGGCCATCGAGGACATTCGACGAATCCAATCGAAC
>JBEKZT010000129.1:0-6176 GCA_049509595.1 Verrucomicrobiota bacterium | reverse complement strand
AATCATGGTCAATACCCCGTCCATCGCGGCGCTGATTCGCGACAACAAAACATTCCGCATCCAATCGGACATCCAGACTGGTGCGAAATACGGCATGGTGACGCTTGATTCGTTCCTGATCGACAAATATCAGCAGGGTATGATTGCGCGCGAAGAAGTGATTACTAAAGCGCAGGACGCGGTGACAATCCAGCAAAAGTTGCAGGAACTGGATTTGGCGGCGGCGGTGAGCGCCGGCGGCGGTAAAAAATAATTTTAGAAAATGCCAGAAGAAGTTTCAGATCCGTTGTTGTCGCTCGTCAAAGAGCTAGGACTTGTTGACGACCTGCAATACGAGGAAGTCGCCGCCGAACTCAAGCGCGGTGATGTTCCGGCGATTCAGCTTTTGCAGGACTTCGGCATCATGAAGCTCGAAGACATCCTACGCGTAATGGCACAACATCTCGGCACGGAGGTTGTCTCGCTGCGCGATCGTGAATTTTCTCCTGAGCTTCTTGCGTCCGTTCCTGCGAACATTGCGCGGATGTATCATTGCATGCCGGTGGCGATGAACAACGGCACGGTGCAAATCGCGCTGGCCGATCCGCTTGATCCTGCGCGTCCGGACGAAATTCATTTCGCGATCAAAAAAGACGTGCAGGTCGTTGTGGCTGATCCGTCTGAAATTGAAAAAGCCGTTGACCGGCTTTACGGTCAGGAGACGGAGGATTTTTCAGAGATTCTCAAGGAACTCGGCGAGGACAAAAATATCGCGCGCGAAGTCAGCGAGGCTGGCGACGATGCCCGGGCTGCCGAAGCACTTGCCAACGAAGCGCCCATCGTGAAATTCGTGAATCTGGTTTTATCCCAGGCGGTGCAAGACCGTGCGAGCGATATTCACTTTGAGCCGTTTGAAACGGAATTTCGCATCCGCTACCGTGTGGACGGCGCGCTCTACGAGATGTCGCCGCCGCCAAAACACCTGGCGTTGCCGGTAATTTCGCGTCTGAAAGTCATGGCGAGCTTGAATATCTCGGAGCGGCGGTTGCCGCAGGACGGGCGTATCAATTTCCTGGTCAACAACCGTCAGATTGATTTGCGCATGTCCACGTTGCCAACGCAATTTGGAGAATCGGTAGTGTTGCGCGTGCTCGACCGCGCGGCGGTCAATCTTGATATCGAGACGCTTGGCTTTCCAAAATACGTCTATGATTACATAACCGAAGCGATTCAGCGGCCGAACGGGATTTTCATTGTCACCGGCCCGACCGGCTCCGGCAAGACGACAACGCTCTACTCTTGTTTGCGGCGCATCAACACGATTGATTCCAAATTGCTCACGGCGGAAGACCCGGTCGAATACGAGATTGAAGGCATCATGCAGGTTGCCGTCAATGAAGCGGCGGGTATGACATTCGGCAAGGCGCTACGCTCCTTTTTGCGCCAGGATCCGGACATCATTATGGTTGGTGAAGTGCGCGATTTGGAAACGGCGCAAATTTCGATTCAGGCGTCGCTCACGGGCCATTTGGTCATGAGCACGCTGCACACGAACGATGCGCCGGGCGCGGTGACGCGCTTGATTGACATGGGCGTGGAACCCTTTTTGATTTCCTCGACATTGATGGCGATTTTGGCACAACGGCTCGTGCGCACCATTTGCAAAAATTGCCGGACACCATTTGAGCCGACGGAAGAACAGTTGTCATTGCTCAATCTTTCGCCGCATGATTTGGGCGACAAAGTTTTTCATTACGGTCGCGGCTGTTCGGTTTGCAACGACACCGGTTACAAGGGTCGCAAAGGCATTTTTGAACTGCTCATCATCAGTGAAGCCATTCGCACGCAAATCAATGAGCGCGCGCCGACGGTGGTTTTACGCCAGAAGGCTGTCGAACTGGGGATGGTCACTTTGCGCGAAGACGGCTTGCGCTGTATTTTCGAAGGTGATACCACTATTGAAGAAGTCGTTAAATACACCTGAGCAAAGCTATGCCGACATACAGCTACATCGCGCTTGATGCGCGCGGCAAAGAAACGAAGGGCACGATCGAAGTCGCCAGTCAGAACGAAGCCATTGGCCGTGTCAAGGAAATGGGTTTGTTCCCGACCAAAATCGCCGAAAGCGAAAAATCTCCGGATAAAGCGTCCAGAAAAAAAGCCAAAGCAGCTTCCAAAACCGGCGGGAAAAAAGGCGGCCTCAATATCAATCTCAACATTAAGATTCCCGGACTCGGTGGCCGGGTGAAACCAAAAGTATTGACGACGTTCACACGTCAACTGGCGACGCTGGTGGACGCGGGTTTGCCATTGCTGCGCGGCTTGCGTGTTCTTGAAAAACAGGAACGCAATAGAACCCTAAAGGGAATTCTTGGCGAATTGGCCCTAGCCATCGAAGGAGGAAGTACGTTTTCCGAAGCACTCGCGCAGCATCCAAAAGTTTTTAATCGTTTGTTCGTGAACATGGTCAAAGCCGGCGAACTGGGCGGCGTATTGGAAGTGGTTTTGAAGCGGCTGGCCGAGTTCAACGAAAAAGCGCAAAAGATCAAAGGCAAGGTCAAAGCCGCGATGTTTTATCCGACGGCGGTGCTCATTGTCGCGGTCGGCATATTGACGCTTCTGATGGTCTTTGTCATTCCGAGGTTCAAGGACGTTTTTGCGGGCATGGGTGTTAAAATGCCGGCTTTTACTTTGTTTGTACTCGGGGTGAGCGACGCGATTAGAAATCACGCTCTTGTCACTCTGGGCTGCCTCGCTGTTTTTATTGTTTTGTTTTTGCTATTCATAAAAACAAAATTTGGTCGGCGTATTTGGGACAAATTCAAACTCAAGATGCCGGTTTTGGGTCCAGTCATCAGTAAAGTGGCTATCGCCCGTTTCACGCGCACACTCGGTACCCTCGTCAGCAGCGGTGTTCCTATTTTGCAGGCACTGACCATTGTGAAGGAAACTGCCGGCAACGTTATCATCAGCAACGCGATTAGTGGGGTGCATGAAAGTGTCAAAGAAGGCGAAACTATTACCGCGCCGCTGGAAGGTTCGGGAGTTTTTCCGCCAATGGTCGTCAGCATGGTGGATGTTGGCGAACAAACCGGCGCGCTGCCCGAAATGCTTCTTAAAATTTCTGACAACTACGATGAGGAAGTGGATAATTCAGTGGCCGCCATGACTTCACTTTTGGAACCCATCATGATTGTATTTCTCGCAGTCATCGTCGGCAGCATCGTAATTGCGATGTTCTTGCCCCTGATCGCCATGATTCAAAATCTCAGTGGTGATAGCAGCGGCGGCGGTGGAAATTAATCAGAAAACAAAAAATTTGATTCAATTGAACAAATTTAATTGACAAAAATGCCATCCACATGTAAATACAATGTAAACACATTGCATTGGCGTTGGATTTACAATTAGCCCGTCATGGAGTTTGATTGGAACAATCCACCCTTTGAATTGGACGGTTCTTTGACTCAGTTGGAAATTGAAGAATCCTTTGAGGATCCGTTTGCGATTCGTCTGTTGCCGGATTCGGCACGATTCGGCGTTCAAGCGCGTTTTTTTAATCTGGGCATGTCAGCGGGCGGCGTCGGAATTTTTAGCGTGTATCGAACGAACGGGCGGTTGGTTCGTGTGTTGCATGCGCGCGCATTCGAGTCTGAAGAAAGATTTTTTTATCAGCGAAAAATGGATCAAACGCTTTCGTAGTGATTAAAAGTGAAATGGTTTTAGCCGTGCGAACTTTTGCCAATTGGGAAGACGTTCCGCTTTTCGACAATGAAAATGCCGAGGCGGACTTTTGGTCGGAAAACCGGCCCGACCTGCGCCTGATGGACGCCGCCGTGGCCGGCAGCGCGGAATCGTCCGAATCCGTGACCATTACGCTGCGGATTGATCCGCGAATGCTTGCGCGCATCAAGCGTCTGGCGCGGACGCGGTTTTTGAATTACCAGAGCATGATCAAACAATGGCTCAGCGAACGGATGGAAGACGAAGTACGTGAACGCTAAAACAACGAAATGAAAACGGTTGAGACAAAAACAAATTCCCGCCGCGCATTCACTCTGATCGAACTGCTCGCTGTCATCACCATCATTGGGGTTCTGGCCGCGTTTCTGGTTCCCACCATTGGAGCGGTGAAGCGGCATGAATTGATAAGCAAAACGCAGGCGGAAATGGCGCAGGTTGAAACGGCGATTGAACGTTACAAAGCCGCTTACGGATTTTATCCGCCAGACAGCACAGAAACACTTAACAATGTTCCCATCACTCAACTTTACTATGAGCTCTTGGGGACAACCAATAATGGTGGAACTTACCAAACACTTGATGGCAACGCACCGATTTCTGCGGGTTTGGTGAGCACCGCGTTTGGCGCAAACGTGGGTGGATTTATAAATTGCAGTAAGACCAATGCCGACGAATCCACTGAACAGGCCAGAAATTTTCTCCCAGATTTAAGGCAAAATCAAATCGAGACGGTTACGAATCCACCGAACAGCGGTATTCTTGTAACTTTGCTATCGGGTTCAGTCGGCGGATCATCCCCATTAGGGAGTAATATAAATCCATGGCGCTACAACTCGCACAATCCGACCAACAACCCCGGCTCTTATGATTTGTGGATTCAAATTGTAATTAAACCCGGCCAAACGAATCTCATCTGCAACTGGAGCCGCCAGCCGCAGATCAACAGTCCATTGCCTTGAGATTTATGCACCTTAATGAAAAAACCGAATCAAGCCGCCGCAGGCGTTGCGTTCCGGTTCAATGGCAGGATTGCGCGTGGTGTCCGCGCATCGTGACGCAACTTCCCTTTGCGTCATGCCCTTCACCAACCGCGAAAAATATTCAGCGAATGCCAGCCCTTCGCATTAACCGCAGCCGTTTTTATTTCAAACCCATGAAAACCATTCCGCTTTCTTCACGCCGTTCGCGCGCATTCACGATTGTCGAGTTGCTCGTGGTCATCTCCATCATCGCCCTTTTGGCGGCGTTGCTGCTGCCGGTTTTGGCTTCGGCCAAAAAGCACGCGTTGATCGCGCAGGCAAGACTTCAGATGAGCGACATCGTCACGGCCATTCAAAAATACGACTCGGATTACAGCCGGTTTCCGGTTTCACCCGGCGTTCAAAGCGTATCTGGCGGCACAAATTTTACCTATGGTGACGCACTTTTAGTCAATGCACTCGGACCGGGGAATTACGCAACCAACAATTCTGAAGTCATCGCGATTTTGATGGATATACAAACTTATACCAACGGAGTGCATACGGTGAATTTCGGCCATGTAAAAAATCCGCAACAAACCATTTTTCTGAACGCGAAGATGGGTGATGCCAGCAATACCAATGGCGTGGTCGGTCCGGATTTGGTTTATCGCGACCCGTGGGGCACTCCTTACGTTATTAGCATGGATTTGGATGAGGACAGTCAATGCTTTGACGCTTTTTACCGTTTGAAAAATGTTTCTCAAGTCCAACCTAATAGTTCAACGGGCTTCAATGGATTGGTAAATCCAACCAGCAATCCCAACAGTGACAATTTTCAATTCCATGGCAACGTAATGGTCTGGTCAGCCGGGCCGGATAAAAAAATCAATCCCCCGTTGCCGGCGAATCAGGATGTCAACAAAGACAATATTTTAAGCTGGCAGTAGAAAGTCGTGTGTTCGTGAAATTTTTAAGTCGTAAATCCGGGTTCACCTTGGTCGAACTGCTGGTGGTCATTTCCATCCTCGGCATTCTGGCGGCGCTGCTCGTTCCCGCATTGAAAAATTTTGGCAACTCGGACGCCACCCTCAGCGCCACGCGCCAGTTGCTCGGCGACGTCGCGCGCGCGCGCCAACTGGCCATGAGCCAGCGCACGACGGTTTACATGGTTTTCGTGCCGACCAATTTTTGGAACAGCTTGACTCCGGCGGAAACAAATATGTCGGCCACTATAAATTTGTGCGACAAGCAACTGACCGGCTACACCTTTGTGAGCCTGCGCACGGTCGGCGACCAGCCGGGTCGCGGCGTGCCGCAATATCTCACGCCGTGGCAGACGTTGCCGGACGGCACATTTATTGCGCAGCAAAAATTCATTCCGCCGCAGCCAGCTCAACCTTTTTACATTCCGCAATGGGATGCGGATTATCATAACGGTTCTTCGGTTAAGATTTATGGCTTCAACATAACGAACACCATTCCATTTCCCAC
>JBEKZT010000128.1:0-6198 GCA_049509595.1 Verrucomicrobiota bacterium | reverse complement strand
GCGCCCGATCCGACTTTCATCTGGATTGGCGGTGTTTGGGAATGGCGCGGAGGTTGGGTTTGGATGCACGGCCATTGGGATCATCCGCATCCGGGTCACGTTTGGGTGCACGGCCATTGGGCGCATCACTCCTACGGCTCCGTTTGGATCAGCGCCGGCTGGCGTTAATGCAAATTAATCCAGCTGAAAAATTCACGGTCATCGGCATTGAAAAATGACGAAGCCGTGAATTTCTTATTCATTCCTTGAACGAAGGTGCTTCTTTTGTTAAAAGACTGGCAACCCTAATATGTTTCGTTCAAAAACGAGCAAAAATGAAAAAGAACACAGGCGTTTCTATTTGCTGCCGGGTCAGGGCGGACGGCCATATCGCCGCAAGCAAAAAACCATCCTCGTGGTCTCGATTGCCACAGGATTGATTGTGTCTGGCATTCTAGTGTTGCTCATGTATTTGCTGGACCGCGCCAGGCCCTGACGAAGTTGTGGCGCTTGACCGGACGATGGTTGTTGTTAGTATGCGTGCGAGTTTTTGATGAAATCTTTCCGTTTGATTCTGGCATTGGTTTTTTGTCTCGTTTTGCCGTTGCGTGCGGAACTCGCTGACGGCGTCAAAGCGATTGTCAACGACACCATCATTACCTACGCGCAGGTCGAAGATTATGCCGCGCCGGAAATTGACTCCCTGCGCCGCCAATATGAGGATCAGCCCGACATGTTTCAGCAAAAACTCACCGACACGCTCAACGATGCCCTGGAGCAGCTGATCGAGCGTCAGTTAATTTTGCGCGATTTTGATGTCGAAGGTTACAAGCTGCCGGACAGCGTTGTGGACGGACTTGTTCAAGACCGCATCCGCGAGCAATTCGGCGACCGCATCACGCTCATGAAAACGCTTCAGGCGCGTGATGAAACTTTCGAAAAATTCCGCGAGGACATTCGCGATCAATACATCGTTTCCGCATTGCGCAACAAAAACATTTCGCAGGAAATCGTCATTTCGCCGTACAAAGTTGAAAACTACTACCTTGCGCATCAGGACGATTTTAAAGTCGAAGACGAAGTCAAACTCCGCATGATCGTGCTCAATAAAAATTCGCCTGACGACAAAGACACGCGTCGCATGGCCGATGAAATTTTGACCGATATCAAAGGCGGCGCTTCGTTCGACCAGATGGCTTCCGTCTATTCACAAGGCTCGCAAAAAAATCAAAGCGGCGATTGGGGCTGGGTTGAACGCTCCGTGCTCCGCAAGGAACTCGCCGACGTTGCCTTTACTCTGAAGGCTGGCCAAAACAGTGGTGTCATCGAAACACCCGAAGCCTGCTATCTCATGCTCGTCGAGCAAACCCGTCCCACGCATGTCAAACCGCTTGGCGAAGTCCGCGATGAAATTGAAAACACTCTTCGCGTGCAGGAACAGGCGACCATTGAAAAACAGTGGATCGATTCTTTGAAGAAAAAAACCTTCATCCGCTATTTCTGAAATCATCGCATGACCCGCTGGCTCGGCATCACACTCGGCGATGTCACCGGCATCGGCCCTGAAGTCACGCTCAAAGCCGTCGCCGCTGAAAGCATCAACGACCACACGCGCTATTTGATCATCGGTGATGAAAATTGCGTTCGCCGCCTCAACGAAAAATTATCGCTCAACTTGCCGCTGAAAAGCTTTACCGGCCACACTGAAACCGGAAGAATTTTCATCACCAATCCATTTTCAGAACCGCTGCCGGAAAATTTGCCCTCTGGTTCGCCTGCCGCCGCCAACGCAGCCATCGCATTTTTGCGGGACGGCGCGGAACGCTGCCTGCGTCGCGAACTTGACGGGCTCGTTACCGCGCCGGTGAACAAGGAGTCCATTATCCGCGCGGGCTACAAATTTGTCGGCCAGACGGAATTTTTTTCTGAAATATCCAAAACGAATCGTTATGCAATGATGCTGCTTGGCCACGACGACAAAAATCGCTGGCTGCGCGTTGCGCTCACCACGATTCACATTCCACTCAAAATGGTTGCTGAAAAATTGACGTCGGAAAAAATTTCTCTTGCGATCGAACTCGCCGCGCAAGCCTGTCGCGATTTGCGATTGCCGCGCGCGAAAATCGCCGTTTGCGGTTTGAATCCGCATGCTGGCGAAGGCGGCAAATTCGGCGACGAAGAAATTAATATCATTACGCCAACAATTCTCGCCGCGCAGAAGTGCGGATTCGATGTCGTCGGGCCATTGAGCGGCGACACGGTTTTTCATTACGCGTTGCGCGGGGATTTTGACGCTGTCGTCGCCATGTATCACGATCAAGGACTCGCGCCGCTGAAAGCCGTCGCGTTCGACACCGGCGTAAACTGGACGCTCGGACTGCCGTTCATTCGCACCTCGCCCGACCACGGCACGGCGTATGACATCGCCGGAAAAGGAATCGCCAATCCATCAAGCATGATTGCGGCGATTCGCTTGGCGAAGCAACTGGCGAAGAACCGGAAATAAAATTTCGGATGGCGGAGTTACACGACGCCCAAATTAAAATTGAGAAATGGGACTCGTGGAACTCGTCCCTCCGAATCAACCAATCAACTCGCGGACTTTGGTTTTGATGTCGCCGTTCTTCATCAACGATTCACCGACCAAAATTGCCTTAGCGCCGCATTTTTTCAAACGCTCAACGTCCGCGTGTGAATGAATCCCGCTTTCTGCGACGAGCAAAGTAGCACAGGCGTCTCGCCTGTGGGCGGCAGGCGGGACGCCTGCGCTACTTTTTAATTTCGCAGCCAGCCGCTCCGTCGTCGCCAAATCCACTTGGAAAGTTTTTAAGTTGCGATTATTGACGCCGATCAGTTGCGGAGAAATTTTCAGCGCGCGTTCTAATTCCATTTCGTCGTGGACTTCAACCAAAACGGCGAGTCCGGCTTCAATCGCAAGCGAGTGGAATTTTGCCAGTTGTTCGTCGGTCAAAATGGCGACGATGAGCAGAATCGCGTCCGCGCCCCATTCGACGGCTTCGAGAATTTGCCGCTCATCAATGACGAAATCCTTTCGCAGTAACGGCAGCTTCACGGCGTTGCGGATTTGGCGGAGATAATCGAGCGAGCCTTGGAAAAACTTTTCGTCCGTCAAAACGGAAAGGCAGCTTGCGCCCGCCGCTTCAAATTCTTTCGCAATTTTTACCGGATCAAAATCTTTGCAAATGATTCCGGCGGACGGCGACGCCTTTTTTACTTCGGCAATCAGTGCGATGTTGCCGCGCGGATTTTTCAGCGCAGAAATAAAATCACGCCGCTCGCCATGCTCCAGCATCGCGTCGCGCAAATCGCCGGCGGCGATGATTCGCGCGGGCAATTTCGCGACTTCGCGTTTCTTTTCTTCAACAATTTTGTCGAGAATGTTCACAAATTTATTTTCCAGAGACAAACAAAAGCGATGCGTTAAAAGTAAAATGACAAATAATGCAATCCCAAAGGCTTGCAGATTTTTCTCTCAAATAACATTGAACAATTGTCAGCGCGCTTAAATCCAAGGCTGCAATCCATGAATGGGAATACTGCGGCCAATGATTAAAAGCCGTCCATGCTATAATTAACGTCGTGCTAATTCCAGTAGGATATGACCCTCGAAATGCTTTATACAAAAATCCGCGATTTATTGATTCTTCAAAAAGAGGTGCAAACAGCACCAAAGGAAACAAGAAAAAAAATCTTTCAGACCCAAGCGTTTGTTCAAATAGTTTAATTTCATAAGTTGAAACGCCTTTGCTCCAACCGTGTATCAAAATGAAATGACCAAAAAATCTTATGGCCAAAGCCATGACTACGCCAAACCAAACATAATTGCTTGGCTTGCAATTTAGACCGAATCCTTTCCAAAAATTTTCAAGCGTTTCTGTTCGTGCAAAATATGCCGCAGTTAGCAATCCAATGGCGTAATAAATGATAGCCATCAAACAACGCCCAAACGGATTGCTTTCTCGCCAACTATAAAAACCACGAAAATGCCAATCCATTCCCACAACGATTAAATCCCACAAAAACCCAAAGACTAAAATCATTCCAACACACTTCCACGCATCGCGCGCTGACCATTTGTAGTCGGGAAATAAAATATAAGGCTCTTCTTTTTTGGGCGCGGCTTCAGCTTCCTTTTTTTCAGCAGTTACCAATTGCGGAGAATTGTCTAAAAGTAATTCGTTATCAATGGCGCAGTTCGTTGCGTCATCAGGATATTCTTTTCCGCAATACGAACACTTTTTCATGCGTTAAAAAATATTCTTCCTCATCCTTCACGCCTTGCATCCGTTTCGTCGGGCAGCCGGCGCGCAGCCAGCCGTTCACGAACGCATCCAAGTCGCCGTCCATCACGCCTTGAACATTTGCAGTTTGGACGCCGGTGCGCAAATCTTTCACCATGCGATACGGCTGGAAAACGTAACTGCGAATCTGGTTGCCCCACGAGATGCTGCCTTTCTCGCCGTAAAAGCGTTCCATCTCGGCCTTCGCCGCGTCCTGCCGCTGTGCGAAAATCCGCGAAAGCAAAAGCCGCATGGCCGTCGCGCGATTTTGATGTTGCGAGCGCTGCGTTTGCGAGGCAACGACCAGTCCGGTTGGAAGGTGCGTGATGCGGACGGCGGTTTCAACTTTGTTCACATTCTGGCCGCCTTTGCCGCCGGAGCGGAAAGTGTCCACTTGAAATTCATTCGGCGGGATGACGATGTCGGGATCGCTCTCCTCGATTTCTGCAATCGTGTCCACGCTGGCGAAACTCGTGTGGCGGCGTTTATTGGAATCGAAGGGCGAGATGCGCACGAGCCGGTGCACGCCGCGCTCGGCCTTGGTGAAACCGTAGGCGTTTTCGCCCTTGAGCAGCATCGTGACGCTCTTGAGACCCGCGCCTTCGCCGGGCAGCGCGTCGGTGACTTCGACTTCCCAGCCGCGCGATTCGGCCCAGCGCGTATACATCCGCGAAAGCATTTCCGCCCAATCCTGCGCTTCGGTGCCGCCCGCGCCGGCGTTGATGCTCAAGATGCAGTTCTTCCGGTCATGCGGGCCGCTCAAAAAAACCTTCAGTTCGAGGGAATCGAGTTCCTTAAAAAATTTTACGAGGTCGCGCGTGAGTTCGGATTCAATCTGCGGCTGCGCTTCAGGTGGTTCGCCCTCGCCGAGTTCGAGCATGACGCGGAAATCTTCAAGTTTTTTTTCCGCGTTGAGCAGTGGCTCGATTTTGGCGCGGCGTGAACTGGCTTCTTCCATCAAGCCCTGCGCCTTTTCGCGGTTGTTCCAGAAATTATCCGTCGCCATCAACTCGCTGATTTCGCCGAGCCGTTTTTGCGCGCCGGGCACGTCAAAGAAACCTCCGCAGGTGCTTGAGCTTGTCGGCGGCTGTCGAAATTTCCGTCTTAACGATGTCGAACATCGGTGCAGAATACAGAAGCCGGAAGCCGGAAGCCAGAATGGAAATTAAAGTTCGTCTTCGCGTTCGGCATAAAACAATTGGAACGCGCGGGCGTAATCAGCCTCCGGCACGAAGACCTGCGTGGGGCGGCTCAAATCGCCGTCGTCCGGCGCGGCGGGATCAACAAACGATTGCGTGGCGGCGATGCCGTGCTTTTCCAACATCACGACGAGCATTTCAGCATTCACGACCGGGCCGGTGTAAAACAGTTTCACGGAATCGCGAGGCAATTTGTGACCTCGGCTTGCTGCAGTTGCCGACTTAAAATTGAAGAAGATGTCCCATCACACTTCCATCAGTGTCAGCGCTTGATTTCTTTGATTTGAAAAGCTCGGTTTCATGGCCGCGACCAATTTTTACTTATGGTTAGCAAACGCAAACAACCAAATCAACAGTCCGCCAATCACCACGGCGGCAGCAATAACACCAATCCAAAAAAATAAGTTGCCCCGGTTGGTTTTTTTGGAAAAGCCACCGGCGGCATCAAAGCCCGGCGCGCGTCCGCCTTGTTCTAACTGATCGAGACTGACGACGCGCGGAATGACCATCGTGGAATCAACGCGCTTCTTGGCGGAAGCATCCGCGTGGCCTTCAACCTCAAGGCGCAATTCGACATTGCCGAGTTTCAATGTCTGTCCCGGCTTCAAAATACTTTCGGCGATTTTTTCGCCGTTGATGTAAGTGCCGTTTGTTGAATTGAGGTCGCGGATCAAAATTTCGTTGCCGCGCAAATGGATCTCGCAATGATGACTGGAAAC
>JBEKZT010000127.1:0-6757 GCA_049509595.1 Verrucomicrobiota bacterium | reverse complement strand
ATTCGTTGCAAGGCTGCGCCGGTGAATGCGCCGCGTTCATGGCCGAACAATTCGCTTTCGAGCAATTGTTCGGGAATCGCGGCACAATTAACTGCGAGGAACGGCTGTTGATGGCGATTGCTGTGATGATAAATCGCGCGGGCGACAAGTTCCTTGCCCGTGCCACTTTCGCCGGTGATGAGCGCCGTGGCGTCAGTTCCGGCGACCTGCCCGATGAGTTTGAAAACCTGTTGCATCGGCTCGCTGCGGCCAACGATGCCGAGTTCGTAATCCTCCGATTCAAGCAGCGGCTCGTAGGAGACGACCTGTTTCATGTCGCGCGCGGCCTTAAGCGCGTTGGTGACGAGTTCCTTGAGCTTCAGCGCGTCGAACGGTTTGAGCAGATAATCATACGCGCCAAGTTTCATCGCCTCGATGGCGGTCTGCGTTGTGCCGTAGGCGGTCATCAAAATGACGAGCAGCTTGGGATTGGCGGCGCGGATGCGGCGGAGTGTTTCAAGTCCGTTCATGCCACCCATACGCACGTCCATGAGCACGAGGTCGGGCTTGAACTTGGGAATAACTTTCAAACCTTCCTCGCCGCTTGACGCGGTGGACAATTCGATTTCCGGCGAATCAAAAATCCGCTGAAATGAATACCGCACATCTTCTTCGTCATCAATCAATAGCAGCTTGTTGCTCATTTTTACCAAAAGATAGCGGCTTTTTGCCGGACGGACAGTGAATTTTACAGATTCGCTGTTTGACCTCAGTGCGGACATGGCCTAAACTCACGCTCCTTTTTGTATGAAAATTATCGTTTGTGATCCGATTTCGCCGAAGGGAATCGCACTGTTGCAGCAGCGGCCTGAATTTCAGGTTGTCGTATTGCCGAAACGATTGTCGGAAGCGGAATTGCTGTCGATTGTCGCGGATGCAGTTGCGCTCGTAGTTCGTTCGGAAACGAAAGTGACGCGCAAAGTCATTGAGGCCGCGCCCAAATTGCGCGTTGTCGGGCGCGCGGGCGTCGGCGTGGACAACGTGGATATCGAAGCCGCCACGCAGCATGGCACGGTCGTGATGAATACACCCGGTGGCAACACCGTGACGACCGCTGAACTGAGTTTCGCCATGCTGCTATCGCTCGCTCGCAAAGTGCCGCAGGCACACGCCACGATGGTCGCGGGCAAATGGGATCGGAAACTTTTTCAGGGCGCAGAGCTTGCGGGAAAAACTCTCGGCGTGCTCGGCATGGGCCGCATCGGCACGGAAGTCGCCAAGCGCGCCATCGCCTTCGGAATGCGCGTTGTCGCTTACGACCCATATTTGACGGAAGATCGCGCAAAGGCCATCGGCGCGGAATTTGCCGAAAGCTTGGACGACGTTTATCGCGCGGCGGATTTCATAACCGTCCATATGCCGGTTACGCCAGAAACAAAGGAAATGCTCAACGCCGCCGCGTTCGCCAAAATGAAACCTGGCGTGCGTATCGTGAATTGCGCCCGGGGCGAAATTATTTCCGAGAAAGATTTAATAGCCGCGCTTGAGTCTGGAAAAGTTGCCGGTGCCGCGTTGGACGTTTTTGCGGTTGAACCGCTGCCCGCCGACCATCCGTATCGCAAGCAGCCGAATTTGATTTTGACGCCGCACCTCGGTGCCAGCACGGAAGAAGCGCAGGAAAAATGCGGCATTGAGGTCGCCGAAGTCATCGCGGGTTATCTGCTAACCGGCGAAGTCCGCAATGGGGTGAACTTGCCATATCTCGACGCGAAAACTTACGAGCAGGTGAAGCCTTATCTGCCGCTTGGCGAGGCGCTTGGTAAATTGCTCGCGCAACTTTCGCCCGCGACAGCGGACAGGATTTACATCACCTACGGCGGCAACGCGCGGCAGTTGCCGAACATTGACCCGGTCACGCGCGCGGTTTTGCGTGGATTTTTGGCGAGCAGCAATCTCAAGGACGTAAACAATGTCAACGTCCGCGCCGCCGCTGCGAGTATCGGCATCACCGTTGAGGAGAAAAAATCGGACGAGCCGGTCACATTCAATGAATGGGTTCACGTTCAGGTTTTCAACGGCGGGAAAAAATTAATCTCGGCGGGTGGAACATTTTTCGGTTCGCCGAACAATCCGCGAATTGTCCGTTTGTTCAGCACGCCGGTGGAGATTCCCATCAGCGGCACGCTGCTGCTATTGAACAACAAGGACCGTCCGGGCATCGTCGGTTATCTCGGCACGCTTTTGAGCAAGCATAACGTGAACATCGCCAACATGAGCCTGTCGCGCGATACTGCGGGCGGATTGGCGTTGACGGTATTAAACCTCGACAGCGCACCGCCGGCAGCGGTAATCGAAGAACTCCAAAAAGACAATGACATCAGTAATGTAAAAGTGGTAAGATTGTGAAGGTATTCAATAAAATAGAGTCAAACAAAAACATGAAAAGTAATTTTAAGATAATTTTTTCCGCAGCACTGGCATTGGCCTTGTTCGTATTGCCACGGGCGCAGGCGGATTCAGACAATTCGACGACGAACGCAACGTCTGATGACGCAATGACTAAATTGTTTGGTGATCCGGTCGTTGCCAAAGGCACAGGTTTTGAAATTAAGCAAAGCCAGTTGGACAAAGTCATGGTAGGCGTGAAAGCCACCGCCGCCATGCGCGGACAGCAGTTTTCACCGGAGCAGGCAAAACTTGTGGAGAGCGAAATGCTCAACCGGCTTATTCAGATCCAACTTTTGTTGCAACAAGCCACAGATGCGGACAAAGCCGCTGGCGAGGATCAATTTGAGAAATCCTTGCAGGAACTGAAGACCAATCAAAAACTCACGGATGCGGAATTCGATCAAAAACTCAGTGCACAGCTTCAATTGCAAAATGTGACGCGCGCGGAATGGGAGAAAGAGAATATTGATCAGGCCACGGTCCTTGCAGTGTTGAAGCGCGCGTTGAACCTGAACATCACGGATGCCGACGCCAAAAGTTTTTACGACGCGCACGCGACTGATTTTGAACAACCGGAAATGGCGCATGTCCGGCATATTTTGCTGATGACCATTGATCCTGATACGCGTTCGCCTTTGCCGGCGGATCAACAACAGGCCAAGCGCAAGCAAATAGACGACCTGCTCAAGCGCGCGCGCGGAGGTGAGGATTTTGCGACACTGGCCAGTGAATATTCCGAAGACCCTGGTTCAAAAGACGCCGGTGGCGAATTGCCTCCATTTGCGCGCGGCCAGATGGTGGCGGAGTTTGAAGCTGCGGCGTTTTCACTGAACACAAATCAAATCAGTGATGTCGTCACGACGGTTTATGGTTATCACATCATCAAATTGCTTGATAAAATTCCGGCTAAAACTATTGAATTCACCGGCGTGGACACCAAAGTTGCCGGTTTGTCCGGTGGACAGCCTGTAACCATTCGCGATGTTCTGACAGCGCAAACCATTCAGGCTCAGGCTCCAAAATATCTTCTGGGATTGAGAAAGGCTGCGGACGTGCAAATTCTCGATGCGGATTTGAAAGCCGTGATGGATGAGCAGACCAATGCGCCGCCCGCGGCCGCCGCAGGCAATTAGCGCTGCGTCAAGCAGAGCTTGCCAAATTTGGCGAGGCAAGCCATTTTGTGGAAGTTATGAAAACGCGAATTGGAGTTACCGTTCTCGCCGCAGTTTGTGTCGGATTGCTTGTAGCTTTGGTGGTCACACACAAGCAAACGGTTGACGAGCGTATAAAGGATGCCGACACGATTCTCGACTTTTCAAACCAATGGACGATTGCAAATTCCAGTCTGGATGAATTGCGCCAGGTCAATCTGATGTTGACAAACGACCTTGAAACCGCCCGCAAGACGATGCTGGATTTTAGCAATCAATTCGTCGAAGCGAGCGACACGCTTTCGAACACTGAGGCGGCTTTCCAAACCGCGGAAGAGCAAATTACCAACCTTAATGGCCACATCGCCGACTTGGAAAATCAAAATCGCGAACTTGATCAGCGCGCCACCGAGCTCGCCAGTACGATTTCAAATTTGACCGAACAAATTTCCGTGACGCAGCAAAAACTTGTCGAATCCGAAACCAATAATGTTTTTCTCGCGCAGGAATTGAAGCGGCAATTGAGTGAAAAAGCGGAGCTGGAGCGCAAGTTTAATACTTTGTCGGTTGTGCGTGCACAGGTTAAAAAATTGCGCGAGGAACTGGCCATCGCCCGGCGTATCGAATGGATGCGCGAAGGCGTTTATGCCTCGCCAAAAGGCGCGCAGTTGTTGATGGCGCGGCCGCCGGTGACCAATGCGCCGCCGGGACCGCCGCACTACGATTTGAACGTCGAGGTCGGTTCCGACGGTTCAGTGCACATTATTCCCGCGCTGACCAACGCACCGGCGGTTACCAACTCGCCGTAATGAGTTGAATTTTTAAATTTGACCTACTTCGCAAATTGCCATGCCGACTTACGAGTATGTTTGCGAGAAATGCGGGCACGAATTTGAAATGCTTCAATCCATTTCTGCCAAATCGTTACGGATCTGTCCGGAAGGCCTTTGTGGACAAAAAAAGTGGGGCCGCGGCAACATAAAAAGGAAAATCGGTGCCGGTGGCGGCTTGCTTTTCAAGGGCAGCGGTTTTTACATTACTGATTACCGCAGTGCGGGCTACAACGAAGCTGCAAAAAAAGAATCCGCACCGGCCAAAACTTCCGGCAGCGAAAGCAAATCTGTGAAAAGCGAAACAAAGTCCGTGCCTGCAAAATCTGAAACCAAAACGAAGTGAAACTGCGGTCGCTCATTTTTTGCATGTCGCTTCTGTCGTTTTTTGCGAATGCGCAAGTCGCTCCCAGTGGATTTATTGCTCGTGATGATTCCGGGCAATTCATCGTGACCGGTCCGTCGCAAATATCGCGGCTGGCAAACTCACCGAGTGTCGTCACCAACCCTGATTTTATCCGACTGGAGCCTGCTATTTTGGCCGTTTCCGCCGAACGCATAAAAGAGTCGCTGTGGCACGAACTTGGAATTAACAGTGTCTGGCGCGGGGAAATTTTTCTAGCACTGCATCCGGCGCAGTCTTTGGACGAGAACGTCACCATTGTTTCCGAAAGATCTCCGAATGGCTGGAATTACCATGTCGCGTTGCCGGATATTTTGACGCGTGACCGTTTTATGCGCACGATGACCAGTGTTGTATTGTTGGAATATGCCAATCGAAATGCAAACACACATTCAGCGGAAATTCCCGCGTGGCTGACGGACGGTTTGTCACAGCAGCGGCTTGTGTCGGGAACATCTGAAATTATTTTGTCATCGCCAAACAGCATTGTGAATAGCCTGCAACAAAATAGTACAATTATGAATGAGCATGGCATGGATCCGCTTTCCGATGCAAAACGCGTATTGGACGGCAATCTGCCACTGACGTTTGAGCAATTGAACTGGCCGACTGAAGCGCAATTGTTTGTGAGTGATTTGCTGGAATTGAAGAATGGCGCATCGCATTTGCGCCGAATGCTCGAAGCATTGCCATATTATTACAATTGGCAGACAGCATTTCAAATTGCATTCCACCCGGATTTTCCGCGTCCGCTCGATGTGGAAAAATGGTGGGCTTTGCAAAACGTGGGTTTTGTCGCGCTTGAACGAGATTCGGCTTGGACGCCGGCAATCAGCCGTGAAAAACTGGACGAAATTCTAAGCGTATCGGCCGATGTCCGGTTTGCCTCGAACGCGTTGCCGGTGCGCGCATCAATTTCTCTTCAAACCGTGATTCGCAACCTGGATGACACACTGCAAACGGAGGTTCTCCAAAACAAGTTGTGCGATTTGCAACTGGCGCAATTTCGGATGTCCCTGCAGTTCGCTGTTTTGGCGGACGGATACGGCCGCATTTTGGCCGACTATCTGAAACAGCGCGGCGGCGGTGCTGAGACCGCTGAAAACAGGCGTTCGCAAGCTTCATCCTTAAAAATTCTTACGCGTGATACGATTAAAAAACTGGACGCACTGGATGCCCGACGGCAAGCCATTGAAACCGTGGCCAATTCGGACGAATTCATTCAGCCGGATCTTGTGCAGAAGAATTTTTAACTGAACACAACGACCTTAAAAGCGGTCAACTTGACAACAGGACGCAAATTGCATTTATAGTTCGCATATTGAAAAATGCAGCCGGAAAACATATCGGGCGGTGAGGAGCCGCCATCGGGACACCGATTTCTATCTTTGAAGGAATTCCATTCCGCCGGTCGCGGTTTCTGGCGCGACGTTTCTGACGCCGACTGGAATGATTGGAAATGGCAGCTCAAACACCGCATCACGACGGTGGAGCAGTTGCAAAAATTTCTGCCCACGCTCACGCCCGAGGAATTTGCCGGTGCGAAACTCGCGAACACAAAACTCGCGCTCGCCATCACGCCGTATTTTTTCAATCTCATTGATCCGGCGGATGAAAATTGTCCCATCCGTTTGCAGGTCATTCCCAAACTCGCCGAATCCCACACCGCGCCGTGGGAGATGAGCGATCCCGTCGGCGAAGATTCGCACTCGCCCGTGCCCGGACTCGTGCATCGTTATCCCGACCGCGTTTTGTTTTTGGTCACGGATCGCTGCGCCGCGTATTGCCGTTATTGCACGCGCTCGCGGCTTGTGAGCAACGCGAGCGGCTACGATTTTCATCCCGAATTCGACAAGCAGATCGCCCATATCGCCGCGCATCCCGAAATCCGCGATGTGCTCTTGAGCGGCGGCGACCCGCTGTTGTTGAGCGACGACAAGCTGGAA
>JBEKZT010000126.1:0-6254 GCA_049509595.1 Verrucomicrobiota bacterium | reverse complement strand
CAGACTGACTTCGACGTTTTCCGGTACTTTGAGCAGCGGATGCAGGTTGCACAGTTGCCGCAACCAAACGACGAGGTCGTTGTAAAAATGTTGATGGCTCATGGTGCCGACATAAATCGCCTTGCCGAGGCCGAAGGCGTTCATGGTCATTGCGGGGCGACCGGCGTAAAAATCCTTCGCGAAGGTTGCGAGAATTTGACATCCTTTCGGTTCAATGATGTCGCACCAAAGTCGCGCGGGATGCAAATGGCTCGTGGCGAACGTGCCTTTGAACGTGAGACTGTTTTCTTCGCCAGGTGGAATGGGGTCAAATTCCAAAACTTCCAGGCCGAACAAATCGGTCATGTCGTTGGGGTAGCCGGTGTCGGGCGCGATGTTATACTCGTTGACGAGTCCGGTGTTGAAGGTGCTGACCAGTGTGCCGCCGTTTTGCACAAAAAGTTTGAGCCGGTCGGCTTCGCCAGCGGCAAGCAAAGATAGCGACGGCGCGAAAACGAGCCGGTATCTGGACAAATCCTCGGTCGGGCGCGCGAAGTCCACCGGAATGTTGCGATCGTGCAGCGCGTTGTAGATGAGTTGAATGTGTTCGCGCAGGTTGAAAAATTTGTTCGGCTGCATGGGCTGTTGCAGCGTCCAGTCATTGTCGTGGGTGTAAAGGATGCAAACTTCTGGAACAATTTTCGTGTCCTTGAGCGCGGGCGCCAGCAATTTTAATTCCTCGCCGATCTGGGAAATTTCCTTGAACACACGTCTATAGCCTTCAATGTGGTGTGAAAGAAACGCACCGTAAAATATTTCGCAGCCAATTCGTGGTTGCCGCCAGCGGAAATATAAAATGCCGCTCGCGCCACGCGAAACCAGCTGGTAGGTGAACAGCCGGATGAGTCCTGGTCGCACGAGCGCGTTTACATCCTGCCAGTTGACCTGGCCGACTTTTTGTTCCATCGCCCAGAAACCGCAGTCGCCGTCGGGGGTTTTGATTTCAGATTTTTTCAGTGAGCGCAGCAGGTCAATGTCGCAGGCGAGTTCGGCGGTTTTCGCCTTCACGACGACGTTGCTTTCGATGGACACAAAATCCACCGCGTCGGCCATGTCAAAGTGGTCGAACTTTCGCAGAAACGCGCGCATTGTGACGGTCACGGGAAGCTGCGGACAACGTTCGCGCAAAAGATTGGCCTGCATCTTGACGAACTGCACCATGGTATCGCTGCTGAAACGGTTCCAGTCGAGCAGCAGTGCCGGGTTGTGCGGCGCGGGCGTGTGCATCGGCGTCGGCACTTGATTCCAAGCCGTCACGGTCTGGCTCCAGAAGCGAAGTCCTAGGAGATCGTTGAGCCGCTCGATCGTCTCATATTTGGCTTCGAGCCAGAGATGCCATTCCTTGCGCGTGGCTTCGTTGAAGGAAAATTCCGTCTCGTTTCCGCCCATGCCGTTGTCAATCTGCCAGGCGATGAGTTGCGGATGATCGCCCAGCACCTCGGCCATGGCGCCGACAATGCGCTTGGAATAATCCCAATAAATATCGCTTGTCAGGCAAACCGCGCGGCGTGTGCCTTCGTGTTTGACGCGGCCATATTCGTCGAGCGGCAAAATTTCCGGATGCTTTTGCGCGAGCCAGATCGGAGGCGCTGCGGTGGGCGTGCCGAGAACCACTTTGATTCCATGATGCGCCATAATGTCCATGACGCGGCGCAGCCAGAGAAAATCGTATTTGCCTTCCTCAGGTTCGCAGATGCCCCAGGAAAATTCGCCGATGCGGACGACATTGACGCCGGCTTTGGCCATCAACGCCGCGTCGCGCCCCCATGCGCCCTCGCGATGGTCGGTCGTGCCGCCGTGGGGAAAAACCCATTGCTCGGGGTAGTAGTCAACGCCAAAATACATAACCTTGATTCAGGTTGCGGGCTTCAAAAGGCAGTGTAGAAGAAAATTCCTGCGCCTGCAAGATAAAGTCATAAATGCTTGAATGCCGCGACTATCGCGCGGTGAATCACGACGACATCAAATGTTTGTGGCGTGATTGAAGCGGACGAAAAGCTGAATTAGTTCACACAACTAGGTTCCCGCGTAAATCGCATCTACTTTCGCCGCGACATCCTTGTAGCCGATGTCCATTTCGTAAATCTGTTTAAACTGCTCCACGGCTTCTTCCTTTTTTCCCATGCTTTCGAGCACGCAGCCGAGATTGTAAGTGAGGTCTTTCTTTTCGTCGTCGAAAACCGGTTTTTCCTTGATGGCGTTTTGAAGCGTGCGTGCGGCAAGGTCGAACCTCTTTCGTTGCGCAAAACTTTGCGCGAGATAATTCATCGCCGCGAGGCGCTTGTGCGGATTTTGCTGCGCCTTTTGAAATTCCTGAATGGCTTCGCTGAATTTGCCCGCCTGAAAATACAGCGTGCCCATTTCAAACCGGATCGCCAGATCAGTCGGATATTTTTCCACGCGCTTCTGGCAATCGGTGATTTGAAAGGCCAATTTCTCCGCCTGAATTTTGGCCGACTGTTCCGCGTAATCCGGCGCGGTGGCATCGAGTTGCTCCAGTTGAAAGTCGAACCGCCGCACAATCGTTTCCGTCATCGCGCGTTCGAGCGACGGGTCGCCGCCCATCTCGGAATTTTTAATGCGGTCGTAAAGCGCGAGCGCCGGCTCAAACTTTTTTTTCTGCGTGTAAAGTTCCGCGAGCGAGCGCACAAGCTTCAAGTTATTCGGATCGGTTTTCAGGCGCGTTTCATATTCGCCGATAAGCCGTTCGGTCGTGTCCTCGGTTTTGACGATGCGTTTTTCCTGTTCGAGCGAAACGGCCTCCTGCTTGTTTTTCAGGATGTCGCGGTAGGAGCCTTGCCCGCCTTCGAGCGCGTTGTAGCCGCCTTGGTCCAGCGTCTTGTGCGCGGACAAATTTTTGAGCGCCTGGCTCAATTCACCGTCGTTGGGAGTTTCGCGCAAAAGATCCATGAGAATTTTTTCGCCGCGATTATTTTCTCCCTCGCTGACATCGCCCGCCGCCGCCAGCGCCCGTGCAAAATCAATGGCCAGATTTCTGTCTTTCGGCGAATGTTTCATCAGCGTTTCGTAGGACAAAACCGCCGTATGCGGCAATTCCAGTGCCGTCGCCGCATCCACAATGATCCGGTGCGCGGCAGAGTTATTCGGGTCGCTGTTTAGAATTTGTTCGGCAATGGCCATGGCCTCGGCAGGATTTTTGTTCAACGCCAGTTTGGCCTTGGCGACCTGCGGCGATGAACCGGCACCACTCAACATTTTTTTGAAAAATCCGCCGCCGCCGCTTCCGGTTTTTTTGAACTGCGCTGCGCGCAGCGCCTTGCGGCATTCATAAAACCCCGGCTCTTTTTCAAGCACTTGATTATAGAGCGCAATGGCGTAATCGAGGTTTTCCCGCTGCGCTGCTTCGTTCGCCTTCGTGAACAGCATTCGCGCATCGCGCGAAATCTCATTGGTGTTTTTTTCTGCCATATTTGTTAATCTAAAATTGCCTGTCTCTCGCAAAAAATCAACCGCATTGCGCGCGTTGGCGCAGGGCGTGGTCAACCAAAACCAGCGCGGTCATCGCCTCGACCATCGGCACGGCGCGCGGTAAAACGCACGGGTCGTGACGGCCACGGCCTTTGAGCGTCGTGTTTTCAAATTGCTCTGTCACCGTGTCCTGCTCGTGCATGACCGTGGCGACGGGTTTGAACGCGACGCGAAAGAAAATTGTTTCGCCGTTCGAGATGCCGCCTTGAATGCCGCCGGAACGGTTTGTCGTCGTGAAAATTTTCCCTGACCTTGCGCGAAACGCGTCGTTGTGCTCGCGGCCGGTCAAAAGAATTCCGCCGAAGCCGGAACCGACTTCAAACGCCTTCGACGCTGGCAGACTCAACATCGCTTTCGCCAAATCCGCTTCCAGTTTGTCGAAAACCGGCTCGCCCCAGCCCGCCGGAACGCCGCGCGCAATGCCCTCGACGATGCCGCCGACGGTGTTGCCTTCGCGCCGCATTTTCTCGATAAGCCGGATCATTTTTTCCGCCGCAACTTTATCGGGACAGCGGACGATGTTCGATTCGACCTCGGAAAATTTTACCTTGTCGGGATTGATTTCCGCCGAAATTTTCTGGACTTGCTTGACGTAAGCCAAAGTTTCCACGCCGAATTTTTCGTGCAAAATTTTCTTCGCAATCGCGCCGGCGGCGACGCGGCCAACTGTTTCGCGCGCGCTCGCGCGTCCGCCGCCCGCCCACGCGCGGATGCCGTATTTCGCAAAATAGGTGAAGTCCGCGTGCGACGGGCGGAATTTCGTTTTCATTTCCGAATACGCTTCGGGCCGCGCGTCCTCATTTTTGACCCAGAGACAAATCGGCGTGCCGAGCGTCTGGCCGCCGAACGTGCCGGAAAGGATTTGCACCGTGTCTGATTCCTTGCGCGGCGTGACGATTTTGGATTGTCCCGGCCGACGACGGTCCAAATCCGGCTGGATGTCCGCCTCGCTCAGTTTCAGTCGCGGCGGGCAGCCGTCCACGACGACGCCCACGCCGCCGCCATGCGATTCGCCCCACGTCGTGATGCGGAACAATTGTCCAAAGCTGCTTGCCATGCTGTGATTATGCAAAAAAAGCGCGGCGCGGTCAAATGCGCTTGTCATTTTCGGAGTGACGAGTTACACGAGTCCCAAAATGAAACGGAGAAATTAGGGACTCGTGTAACTTGTCCCTCCGAGATAAACTTTTTGCCGTATGAATCGCATCGTAGAAAAATTCGCCGCTTTGAAACGCGACGATAAAAAAGGTTTCATCGTCTATATCGGCGCGGGCGATCCAAATCTGGACGTCACGCGCGAACTGGCTTTGGCGTTCGACCGGGCGGGCGTGGATATTTTGGAACTCGGCGTGCCATTCAGCGATCCGCTTGCCGACGGTCTGGTGAACCAGCTTGCGGCGCAGCGAGGGTTGGAATCCAAAACCACGCCGCCGAAAGTTTTGGAAACGGTCGTGGCGATTCGCAAGCAATCGCAAATCCCGATTGTCCTCTACATTTATTTCAACCTGATTCACAAAGTCGGCATGGAAAAATTCATCGCCAATGCTGCGCGCGCGGGCGTGGATGGTCTGCTCGTCTTGGATTTGCCGCCGGAAGAATCGGACAACTACGAAGTCTTGATGAAAAAATCCGGCCTTTGCCATATTTATCTCGTCGCGCCGACCACGCCCGAAGAGCGCATGGAATTTATTGTGAAGCGCGGCAGTGGATTTATTTACTATATTTCGCGCGAAGGTGTGACGGGAATGCAAAGTCAGGTTGCGTCGAATCTGGCGTCGCAAGTCGCCAAAATCCGTGCGCATACAAATTTGCCGGTTGCCGTCGGTTTCGGCGTTTCCAATCCGGAACAGGCGAGACTCGTCGCGCAGATTGCGGACGCCGTTGTCGTTGGCAGCGCGGTGGTAAATCAGATTGCGAAACACACCGGCACTAAAGGCAAGGATTTGATGGTTAATGTCGCTAAATTTGTAAAATCAATCGCACAAGCCATTGATTAGCAATGTTATAGGCAGGCAGTCTGCCACCCATTTAGAATGTGACGATATTGTTAAAAAAATTAAAAAAATGGTTGACTCGAGACTTGGTAATGTGATAAATTTGGAAATCATAAGCCAAACCCGTAAGAAATATCGGGTTCTGGCGGATGTAAAAAAAACTGTAAAACTGTAAAATTGTTGTAACATCTATGAAAAACCATTCAGACGGTAAATATAACTTGAGAAATGATCGTAGCACTTGGCTCACAGTGGTTGCGATTTTGTCAGGCTGTGCGTTGGCCTCGAGTGCCAGTGCGCAACTATCAATCTCGGACAGCGCGACGGCTCCGACGTCCGATATTTTGACATCACAACTAACGGACTTGGGGCCAGGAACTCAGGATAGCGCGCGGGATTACATGAACAATGGCGGAGCTGTGGGGCAGACGTTCGAGGTTGGTGGCAACTCGACTCTTGATGCCATCACTGTTTTGGGTCGCGGTGACGCCGCCAGTTCATGGACCACCGGTCCTCAACCTTTCGTTGCCGGCACTACTTGGGGTATTCAAATATCCACTGTGAACCCGATTACAGGTGCGCTAACGACATTGGACAACGAACAAAATAGCACTTATGTGCCCACTGGTGGAGGAGTAGATGATACTGATTATCTTACTTATGACTTGGCAAATCCCGTCAGCTTGACCGCTGGAGTGGAATATGCCTTCAATGTATGGGTTGATGATTCGA
>JBEKZT010000125.1:0-6261 GCA_049509595.1 Verrucomicrobiota bacterium | reverse complement strand
GAATCCCGTCGGCGATCTCGGCCTGTTGAAAATGGATTTTCTCGGGCTGAAAACGTTGACGGTAATTCGCAACACCTGCGAAATGGTCAAGCGCACGCAGGGAATTCAAATTGACATTGACCATCTGCCGCTCGACGATGCGAAGACTTACGATTTGCTGAACAAGGCGGAAACGCTCGGCATTTTTCAATTGGAATCCGGCGGGATGCGCGATCTCTGTCGCAAATTTCAGATCAGTTCCATCGAGCACATCACCGCGCTCATCGCGTTGTATCGTCCCGGCCCGATGGAGCTGATTCCTGAATTCATCAAGCGCCGCCACGGCGAAATTGAAATAAAATATGAACATCCGTTGCTCGAACCGATTGCAAAAGAGACTTACGGGATTTTGATTTATCAGGAGCAGGTGATGCAGGCCGCGCAGATTCTCGCCGGCTTCACGCTCGGCGCGGCGGATTTGCTGCGGCGCGCGATGGGTAAAAAGAAAGTCGAGGAAATGGCGCAACAGCGTGAGAAGTTCGTCAAAGGCTGCGCCGCGACCAATAAAATTTCCGCCCCGAAGGCGAACCAGATTTTTGACTTGCTCGAAAAGTTCGCCGGTTACGGCTTCAACAAATCACACGCCGCCGCCTACGCCATCGTCGCGTATCAGACCGCGTATCTGAAGGCGAATTATCCTGTGGAATTTTTCTGCGCGATGATGACCAACGACATGGCGAACACGGAAAAGTTGAGCGAATACATCGCCGAGGCACGCGAATTCGGCATTGAAGTCCTGCAGCCGGACGTGAACGAAAGCGAAATGTTTTTCGCGCCCGCGCGCGACAGCAAAGCCATCCGCTTCGGCCTCGTGGCCATCAAAAATGTCGGTGAAGGGGCAGTCGAGGCGATTTTGAAGGCGCGCAAGGAAAATGGAAATTTCAAATCGCTGTCCGAACTTTGCGAGCGCGTGGATGGCCGGTCGCTGACGCGAAAAACTTTGGAAGCCCTGATCAAAACCGGCGCGTGTGATTCGTTCGGCCAGACGCGCGCAACGTTGTTCGCACAGATCGAACGCACCTTGTCGCGCGCCGCGAGCATTTTGTCCGACAAACAAAAAGGCCAAAGCTCGCTCTTCGGCGCGCTGGAAGAAAAAGCGCCGCCAATGCCCGAAGCGATTTCCAATCTGCCCGAATGGCCGCAGCACGAATTGCTCGCGCACGAAAAAGAGCTTTTGGGATTTTACGTCACCGGCCATCCGCTCACGCCGTTCGTTCCCATTTTGCAAAAATATACTTTGTCAAACACGGTGAAGCTTTCTGAATTGCCGAACCGTAGTTTGACGCGCATCGGCGGGATGATCTCGGCTGTCACGCACGGCTTCTCCAAAAAATCCGGCAAGCCGTATTCAATGGTGACGCTCGAAGATTTGGAAGGCTCGGTGCAACTGCTCGTGATGAATGACCACGAAAAGTTTCGTCCGCTGCTCGAAGCGAACAAGGCGATTCTAGTCATCGGCGAAGTCAGCACGGGAGAGGACAAGCCAAAAATTTTTCCACAGGAAATCATGCCGCTCGAAGACGCGCCGAAAAAATTCACGAAGCAGGTTCATCTGCGATTACACACGGCGCATTTGAAGCCGGAAGATTTTGAGAGCGTGCGCGAAATCGTCGCGGCGAATCCGGGTAAATGTCCGTTGCTGCTTTGTTTCATGCAGCCAGGCGGCGGAACTGTTTTCATGGACACGAACGAACGGTTTGCCGTCACGCCGTCGCTGAAATTGCAGCACGAGGCTGACGCGCGGTTTGGCGAGGAAACGTATTACGCAAAAGTGGACATTAGCCTGCCCGAACGTCAGCAACGCTGGCCGCGTAAAAACGATGCCGGCAACGGTACGGAATAGAATTTCTTCCTTCGTGTCTTTGTGGTTAAACTTTTCCCATGGCCGACGAACAACCGAAAGAACGCAAAACCCTCGACGACCGCGCGAAGATGACCGAACTCGAGCGCATCCGGCATTCCGCCGCGCATGTGCTTGCCACGGCGATTCTCCGCCTCTGGCCGGACGCGCAATTCGCCGCCGGGCCGCCGGTCGAGAACGGTTTTTATTACGACGTCGAACTCGCGCATCGCATCGCGCCGGAAGATTTCGCCGCCATCGAGGCCGAAATGAAAAAGGAGATCAAGGCGAACAACACGTTCGAAAAAGTCGTCGTCACGCGCGAACAGGCTTTGGCCGACGCGCAAAAAGGTCGTTTGGCCGCGCTTGGTGATCGAGGCGCAGCCTCCAAGTTCAAACTGGACATCGTCCAGAACATTCCCGCAGGCGAGCCGATTTCGTATTTCAAGAACGGCGATTTTCTCGACCTCTGCGCCGGGCCGCACGTGATGCGCACCGGCAACATCGGCGCGTTCAAGCTCACGCATGTGGCCAGCGCGTATTACAAGGGCGACGAGCGCAACCCGCAGCTCCAGCGCATCTACGGCACGGCGTTTAAGAACAAGACCGAGATGGACGCCTGGTTCACGATGCTCGAAGAGGCCAAGCGCCGCGACCATCGCAAGATCGGCGCGGAGATGGGATTGTTCGCGCTGGATACCGAATACGTCGGGCCGGGACTGCCGCTGTGGCTGCCGAAAGGCACGGCGATCGTGGAAGAACTGGAAAAGCTGGCGAAAGAAACGGAATTCGCCGCCGGTTATGTGCGCGTGAAAACGCCGCACATCGCCAAGGAAAAAATGTATCTGACGAGCGGGCATTTGCCGGTGCTGTATGCGGAATCAATGTTTCCGGCGATAGTGCTTCCGTTGGACGAAGACGACCAATTGAAGGTTGATAAAATAAAATCTGAAATTAAAGAAATCGACGATTTGCTTTATACGAGAAAAACCCACAGTCCAGATATGATGACGGCTGTTCGGGATGCTTTGACTGGAAAAGGTCAAGTTAAGCCGACAATAACTGTAGAACGTAAGCAACAATTGGAGGAACAACTTAAAATTTTAGAGAAGAAAAATAATTATTACCTCAAAGCCATGAACTGCCCGCATCATCACCGCATTTTTGCGGCGGAGCCGCGCAGTTACCGAGATTTGCCGTTGCGCCTCGCGGAATACGGCACTTGTTATCGCTACGAGCAGTCGGGCGAATTATTCGGCCTCATGCGCGTTCGTTCGCTGAACATGAATGACGCGCACATTTATTGCACACCGGAACAGTTCGCCGCCGAGTTCAACGCGGTCAATGAAATGTATCTGAAGTATTTCAAGATTTTCGGCATCGAAAAATATGTGATGCGCTTCAGCACGCACGACCCGTCGCGATTGACCGGCGACAACGCGAAGTTTGTCAACGAACCGGAATTGTGGAAGCAGACGGAAGATTTGGTCCGCAAAGTTTTGATTGATTCAAAAATTCCCTACGTCGAAGTGCCGAACGAGGCGGCGTTTTACGGCCCGAAGATTGACGTGCAGGTGTGGAGCGTCATCGGCCGCGAGTTCACGCTGGCGACGAACCAGGTGGACTTCGCCGTGCCCGCGAAGTTCGGCCTGAAATATCGCGACCGCGACAATTCGGAGAAGACGCCGCTGTGCATCCATCGCGCGCCGCTCGGCACGCACGAACGGTTCATCGGCTTTTTGATCGAGCATTACGCCGGCAACTTCCCGCTCTGGCTCGCGCCCGAACAGGTGCGCGTGCTGACGCTGGGCGAGGACGAAAAATTGATCGCCTACGCGAAATCCATCGTGGACGAATTGCGCGGAAATTTTGTCCGCTGCGAATCGGATTTCCGCAACGACCCGATCAAGGCGAAAATCGCCGAGGCCGAGCAAGCCAAAGTCCACACGATGCTCGTCATCGGCGGACGCGACATGGACGCCGGCGCGGTTTCCGTCCGACTGCACGGCAAAGGCAACGTCGGCGCGAAGCCGAAGGGCGAAGTCGGTGCGGAAATTCTGGCTAGCATCAAAGAGCGGCGGGCGTAAAATTTTGCCCAGCCGATTTAATTATTTTGAATTGAAGGATTCCAAAGCCGGAACATGGCGCTTGGTCCGGCCACGGGATTGGTGAGCACCGTGGATGTTACCGCATTCACGATGGAATTGCTGACGATCAGCCAATTATTCGTGGCGTTGAGAATTGGAATTGTTTGAACAACCCAACCGGCGCCACCAGCGGGCCAGTTTAAAACGACATTGTTGTTGGTCAAAGCATTGATCCCGACGTTTGGAATCGCGCCGTTGAGGGTGTCGCCCAGAATGGCCGTATAAACAATCGCCGCCATCACCGAAGTGCCCGGCGAGTTCGGGTGGACATTGTCGGGAAACCATTCACCGTGACCGGCGAGCAAGAGCTGCATGTCAATCACCTGTAAATTATTGTTCGTGCCGAATTGTCGGATGAGCGGTGAGATATTTGTGGCCACGATACCCGGGTTAATATCGGGCGTATTACTGCCAAAGCATGGTGGCGGCGTGCATAGCAGCACGCGCGGAAGCGATGACAGATTTGTATAGACTCTTATGAGCACTCCGTAGCTGGAGATAAAATTAGCCTCGTTGGTTCCGTTCTGCCAGTTCTGCGGCTTCGAATCATTCGAGCCAAGCATAATGATGACGATATTCGGCAGAGGCGGATTGTGGCTGGCGGTGTAGGCGCTTGTTTCAACGTATGGCATGTCGCCTTGTATCAGCGCAGTCGTGCCGCTAACGCCGTAGTTCAGAACATCGTAGTTCGTTCCCAGCAATTTTTGGAGCTTGGCCGGATAACTTTCCGTAGCAGGATTATTGACGCCAACGCCTGAGGTGATGCTGTCGCCAATACAGGCAACGTTTATCATGGCACTGGCCATGCCGGTTCCGTAAAATAAAAAGGCGATCAGGCAGAAAACTCGCAGTGAGAACATGAAGGCAAATTGTTGCAGGAATCCATTTGAGTCAAGTCCCGCCTGACGAAACAAAACAATTGGATCTTTTGCGCCTTCAATGGCGGCTCGACTTTCAACTGGTTTTTGCGCGAAAATCTGATCATGTCAGTTTCCAATGTGCAATCATTCATTCGCCCGCTCGTGCGCCAGTTGCATCCTTATGTTTACGGCGAGCAGCCAAAAATCAAAGGATTGATCAAACTCAACACGAACGAAAATCCGTATCCACCGTCCCCGAAAGTTCTGGCGGCGGTTCGGGCCGCCACGGATGAACGGCTGCGGCTTTATCCAAATCCGACGGCGGGACGGCTGCGCGAAAAACTGGCGAAGCTGCACCGTTGCAAGCCGGAAAACATCATCGCCGGCAACGGCTCGGATGAATTACTCGCGCTGGCGACGCGGGCGTTTGTCGAGCCAAAACAAAAGCCTAGCGCGGGAAGCCGGAAGCCGGAACTGGCAAAAGCGACCGTTCAATTTTTCACGCCGAGCTATTCGCTTTATCCGGTGCTGGCGGACATTCACGGCGCGGTGAAAAATCCAGTGCCGTTAACACCGGATTTTGGCCTGCCGACCGTGGCTGAATTGCAGCGCGGGAAAATCTGGGATTTCAAAGCCGCGCTGACTTTTGTCGCGACGCCGAACGCGCCGAGCGGGCGCGGTTATTCAACGAAAGAACTGGAAGCACTTTGCAAAGTTCAACGTGGCGTAGTTGTGCTTGATGAAGCGTATGTGGATTTCGCCGAAGAAAATGCGCTGAAACTTGCATTGACATTTCCGCACGTCGTAGTCGCACGGACCTTTTCCAAAGCCTATTCGCTGTGCTTTCAACGCGTCGGCTATTTTGTCGGACACCCCGAAGTCATCGCCGCGCTGCACAAAATCCGCGACAGTTACAGTGTGAACGGCCTTGGCCAGATCGCCGCCGAGGCGACGCTGGACAATCTGCCGTATTATCGAGTGAATTTTAATAAAATCATCGCGACACGCGAATGGCTGATCCGCGAGTTGACAAAATGTGGCTTTCGCGTTCTTCCGAGCCAGAGCAACTTCATTCTCGCGCAGCCGCCAGGATTTTCCGCGAAAGAGTGGCAGCAAAAATTGCGCGACCGAAAAATTCTCGTCCGCTGGTTCGATTTTCCGGGAGTTAAAAATTATTTGCGAATCACGATTGGCACCGGACCGGAAGCGGACGCGCTGGTTCGCGCCGCGCAGAAAATGTTATTCCGGCGGTGAAAAACCTTTTGTTTCCCGCCGCGGCTTTTTCTGCTACATACGCATTGTGTATCTGGAATACTACGGATTGAGGCAGCCGCCGTTCGACATCACGCCGAACCCACAGTTGCTTTTTCATAGT
>JBEKZT010000124.1:0-6311 GCA_049509595.1 Verrucomicrobiota bacterium | reverse complement strand
TCCGGGCGTTGCGTTTTCGCAGCGGCGTTTTGCAGGATCGGCTTGAACCGGTGCTCGACGAACTGGTCAACGGGCGGACCAACGAGCTGGCCAATTCCAGCGGACTGCTTTCGATTACTCTTTTGAACACCACGGGCGAGCCGCTGGTTTCGTCGGGCGAGCCGCTGGATTTTTCGCAACAGGACATTTTGCAGGAACGGGAAAATTGGGGGCAAAACAGCGTGATCTTTGTGAATCCCGTTTGGGGCGCGAGTGTGAATTCCGAAAACACATCCAACGCGACGGTTGTCCTGCCGCCGTTCCATGATTTCACGAACGGTATGCCGCGCGCGGGACAGGATTTTCCACATCACGAGCCGGGAACGGACCAAACAAATTCTTCAAACGCCGTTGACCTTGCTGCCACCAACGAAGCCGCCACCAACATTGTCGGCGAACGCGGACCGGACAACGGGCCGCCACCCCCTCTGCCGCCTTCGGATGAAAATCGCGCACATGGAAACGGTCCGCGCCGCCCGCCGTGGCTGCGTTGGATGGACGAAAATGAATACAAGGTCCTCATCGCCAAACGGGAATTGCATGGCTTGGTTCTGGCCATATCCACGGAAAATTATCACGCGGTCTGTACCCACGATCTCTGGCTGCGCGGCATCATCACATTCTTTGCGGGCATTTCCGCCATCGGCGTCGGGCTGGCGTGGCGCAATACCTCCAAGACCTCCGAACTTCAAATCCGCCTGGTTCGCGCCAGCGAATTGAATTCACACCTCAAGGAAATGAACCTGGCGGCGGCGGGTCTGGCGCACGAGACGCGCAATCCGCTCAACATCATCCGCGGCATGGCGCAGATGATTTCCAAGCAAACCGACGCGCCGGCGGAAATCCGGGAAAAATCGCGCGCGATGGTGGAGGAGACGGACAAGGTCACCGCGCAGTTGAACGAATTCATCAATTATTCGCGTCCGCGCGAAGTCCGCCGTTCGCAACTTGCGCTGACTTCCGCCGTGAACGAAGTCGTGCGCGCACTGAACTATGACATCGAGGAGAAAAAAATCCGCCTCGAAGTCACCGGCGACCCGATGACCATCGAGGCCGATGAACAATTGTTCCGCCAGATGTTGTTCAATCTCGTGCTCAACGCCACGCAGGCCGTGGGCGAGCATGGCCGGATTCAGATTGTGATGCGGAAAAGCGGTGCCGCCGAGGCGTCACTCGAAATCCGCGATGACGGTCCCGGCGTTCCGCCTGAACGCCGTCAGGAAATTTTCAAACCCTATTTCACCACCCACCAAAAAGGGACCGGCTTGGGACTGGCGGTGGTTCAGCAGATTATTCTGGCGCACGGCTGGGAGATTGAATGCCTTTCCAACGAACCGAAAGGTGCCGTCTTCCGCATCACCCACTTGAAACTGGCCGCCTGACTTCCCGCGCGAAAAGCATCACTAAAGTAATTCTTAGTAAAAGGCGTAAAAGCAGAACACTATGTTCACAAACATTTGGACATGGCTAAACCGAAGCGCAAGTTAAGGCTTGAAATAGCCGTCAGGGTCAATGTCGACAAGATGGTTGTTGTTTAACAAGATTCGTTCGCCTTTGTTTTTATTGGGTGCGTTAACCAAGGCGAATAGTTTCAGTCCGTTTTTCATTCATGGCTCGTCGGTCAATATTACGGCACATATTGCAGGCGGAAAAACCCTGAGCCATTCGTGATGAAGATATATTGAGCATTCGTTACGGCGGTTGGACTGAATAATCCGCCGCTCCAATTTTCCCACGTTCCGGTGAGGTCCGATTCGAACTGAATCTGATAATTGTCATAGGGAGCAAGACTTGACGAATTCAGACTTATCCCCGGCGCTATCGCTGGAGATAATGCCACCGCTGGCGGCGGATCAATCTGCACCGTGACCTGGTTGGTATAACCGTTGCCAGCGTTGATGATGGTGATGTTCGTTACCGCACCGCCGCCGATGCTGGCCACAGCCGTTGCATTGCTCCCTACATCCCCGCTGATGTTTACCGCTGGTGTCGTGGCGTAGCCCGAACCCCCGGCCGTAATAGTCGCGCCGACCACAAACCCGTTGACCACCTGCGGCGTGGCGAATGCCTGAGCTGGCACAGGATTGAGCGCCAGCCGGTATTCTCCGCCAGAAAATGCCTGTGTATAGACGGCATTGCTGGCAGTAAAGCTGACCGGCTGGTTTGTCCAATACCATGACTGGAATTGTTGCAACTGATAACTGGCGCCAATCGTGAGATTGCTGAAGGTGAGAATTGATATGGGCGCGATGCCCAAACCTGGATTGGAAATGAAGGGAGGATCAATGACGACCAGCGGCGCGTTGGTGTAGTCGGATCCGGCGCTGATCATATTGATGGCCGTGACCACGCCATTGCTGACCACAGCGACCGCCGCTGCCCCGCTGCCACCTCCACCAATGAAACGAACCAACGGCGTATTAGTATAGCCGGCACCGCTGTCAGTAATACTCGCGCTAACGACAAAAGCACCAACCAATGTCGCGGTGGCAGTCGCTGCGTGGGGCGGTGTTTCGCTGGCATAAAGCTGTGTTACTTCATTCGGTGACAAGGCCCGGTTGTAGATGCGGACATCGTCAAACGAACCGACAGACTGTTGATTGTTTTGCCAACCAAAACCGCGCCAACAACCAATGCATGTTGTAGTAGGACTTAAATCACTAGGAATGCTGAAGTCGCCCGAGTTAGTGCCGCAAAGTATTCCATTGATAAAGAACGAACACGAATTTGTCGTGAAGACAACAACCACATGCTGCCAAACTTGAGCGGTAACAGTAGCAGTGCTTGCGGCAAGTGAGGTGTTATTTTGAGAATGGAAATATAATGTGCCTGGATTTCCTGCGGTGGGAGCGCCGGTGTCATTGGCATAGCCACCTATCGAAAACACCGCATAGGAATTAACATATTCATGTTGTTTAGCCACAATATCGCTGAACGTAATATCCACCGGTTTTATCCATGCGGAAATGGTGCCGGATGTTAAAGAATCAATCGCAGCCGGAGGAATGTCTATCCTGCCGGTATCAAACTCAGGCAAGCTTGGCCAGTTCGTTACGAAAATGGCGCTATTTGCATTGCCAAAACGATCGGCCACAAACCAACAATTTGAAGAAATGATTCCATTCAATCCATTGCCACTCGCGTCATTGGCATTTCCATTAAATGGATAATAAGCCACAAGGCCGTTGGTGAGAAACGATTGCCCGTAAGTTGGCAAAACGATTAAACATAGGGCAACAACGATTGAAAAAACAAATTTGAAATGCTCTGATTTCATTTCAGTTCTGTAAAAATTCAGATGATTTTCGTCAAATCCGAAACATGTGAAATAATTTATTTAGGATTTCCCATTTGGTTTCTTGCCCACGACTCGCGTAGGCCTTTTTCGTGATTTTCTTCCTGTCCCACAGTTTTACAAGAACTTTTTTCCAGTCCGTTCCGGTTATTCTCTGACACAGTGCTGTTTCGATGCCCTTTTTTTATTTTTAGCCGCGGCTGATTCGGATAGCTTGGAAGCATGGCGTCCGAAGCTCATAAAAATCAAACCGAACCGGCGCGCATTTTGATTGTTGATGATGATCCCGGTCAGCGCAGTTTGCTGAATTCCTTCCTGCGCAGCCAGGGATTTGAAACCGTTACGGTTGACTCCGGCCAGCGCGCGTTGGAAACGCTGCGCGCCGGAAAATTTGACATGATGATTTCCGACGTGCGGATGCCGGGACTGTCCGGATTGGAAACCCTGCGGCTGGCGCGCAAGGAACATGCCACGTTGCCGGTTCTGCTCGTCACCGCTTTCACCGACATTCGCGATGCCGTCGCCGCGATGCGCGATGGCGCGGTGAATTATCTCGCCAAACCGATTGATCTCGACGCGCTGCTCAATTCAGTCCGGCAGGCCATCGGTATTTTCGAAGCCGTTCCATTGCAATACAGCGAGAACAAGCAAATCCCGGATTATGTGATTGCGCGCAGCCCGCTCATGCAGGCTGTCTTTCGCGATGCTTCGCTGATTGCTCCGTCCGAAACCCGCGTGTTGATCACCGGCGAAAGCGGCGTCGGCAAGGAAGTCGTTGCCGATGTCGTCCACTCATGGAGTTCGCGCTCGGCGGGGCCGATGATCAAAGTCAATTGCGCCGCGATTCCCGAAACTCTTTTGGAAAGCGAACTGTTCGGACATGAGAAGGGCGCGTTCACCGGAGCGCACGTCCAGCGCATCGGCCGTTTTGAAGAAGCCAATGGCGGCACCATTTTTCTCGACGAAATCGCCGAGATGTCGCCGCCGCTTCAGGCCAAGCTGCTACGCGTGACGCAGGGCGGACGCTTTCAGCGCATCGGTTCAAACCGCGAAATTCAGAGTGACGCGCGAATTTTGGCCGCGAGCAATCGGAATTTGGAGGACGAGGTCAAAAGCGGGCGTTTTCGTGAAGATTTGTTTTATCGTTTGAACGTGGTGGAGTTGAACATTCCGCCGTTGCGCGAACGGCGCGAAGATATTTTGCCGCTGGCCGCCCGGTTCATTGAGGAATTTGCCAAAGGCCGGGCGCGGTTTTCAGACACCGTCGCGGTTTGTCTGGAACGTCATTCCTGGCCGGGCAATGTGCGCGAATTGCGCAACGCGATGGAACGCGCGGTCTTGCTTTCCCACAGCGAACTCATTTTGCCGGAGCATTTGCCTGCGCGTGTGCGCGCACTTGCCGAACAGCCTTCGCCTCCCGCGGCAGACCCGGAACGGCTGGAGGAAATTGAACGCGAGGCCATCATGCAGGCATTGCGTCAATATAATTCCAACCGCACGGAAACCGCCAAAGCACTCGGCATCAGCCGGCGCGCGCTGATTTATAAACTCCAACGGTTCCGAAAACTCGGATACACGGTGGAATGAGCGCGTCAAATGACCCGTGATGAACTGCAAAGCAACTGATAGGGAAGACAAGCCGGCTCAAGGTTGCCTTCACGCCGCTAAATCTCCGGCCGTTTTGCATGAATTGATTTTAATTCATGCAATTGCACCCGCGCTCAAGTTCGTTTAGGTTCGCGGCATGTCGTTTCGGATTCGATATGCATTTTGTGTTTCTATCGCGATTGCCGGTGTCGCGCTGACTGGTTGTTCACCATCGAGCCAGAGCCAGTTAGACGAGGAAAAAGAACCGCACTTTGAGCTGGGCAGGAGCCGCGTGAACGCGATGGATTTTCAAGGTGCGATTGAGGCGTTCGAGGAATCGTTGGAAGCAAATCCGCGCTCGGCCTCGGCACATTTCAATCTCGCGTGGCTTTACGATGAAAAGGAATCCGATCCCGCCGCCGCGATTTATCATTACCAAGAGTATTTGAAACTCCGCCCGGACGCCGACAACGCCGAGGTCATCAAACAGCGCATTTACCGTTGCAAGCAACAACTGGCTGCGGATGTGCTGCCGTTGCCGAGCACGCCTGACGCGCAACGTGAATTGGAACAATTGGCCGAACAAAATCGCGAACTGCAAGATGAAGTGGACAAATGGCGTGCCTATTACGTGAGCCAAATGGCCGCCGCCAAAACCAATTCGCCGCCGCAAAGCGATTCTGCCGCCTTGCAAACTCCCAGTCCGAATCCAGTTCCACCGGCGCAAAGCGTTTCCCAACAACCGAGTGTTGTGGATGCAAATCATTCCGTGAGCGCTCCGGCGAAAACATCCACGCCGCGCACGCATATAGTTGCGTCGGGCGAAACGGCAATTCGGATTGCGCACAGATACGGCGTTCCGCTGGACGCATTGCTGTCCGCCAATCCCGGTTTAAATCCAAAACGAATGCGCATCGGACTGGTTCTAAACATTCCATCGCCACAGTGATTTTATGGTCGGGCGCATCGCCTTTATTTTAGTCGCGGCATTCTGGGTCACAATGAATGTTTTGCTGTGGCGCGTCGAATACGGTTCGCATAACGCCGGAATCGAAGTGCCGTTGAACTTGGTTTGTCGGAAAATTTTAACCGCGCCGGACAATTCCATGCTGAATATTTTTCAGGACGGACAAAGAATCGGGTTCTGCCAGTTGACCACCGGCATCGGTGAAGAAATGGCGAGTTTGAATGACGAAAGTCCGCCGCCCAAAAATTTGCCGCGCGGTTACAAAATCACGTTGGACGGCAACGTGATCCTTGGTAATTTTACAAACCGGCTGCGATTCGACGGTGGATTGAAATTTGCACCAAATCGTGCATGGCGTGAGTTCAACTTAAAATTAAACTCACATCTTCTGATTGTGGAAATTCATTCCGTGGCTACCAATCA
>JBEKZT010000123.1:0-6359 GCA_049509595.1 Verrucomicrobiota bacterium | reverse complement strand
TATAGATTGTTGACAAAGATGCCGTGTTGTTGACGTGAAATCGTTCCGTGGAGAAAACAAGTTGCAAGATACATCACTATCACGGCAAGCGAAGCGGTCACGCTGAGACCAACGGTCCATCGCATGACAAGAGCGACTGCCAACAAAACCAGATTCAGGCCAGCGTAGTAAGATGAATCCGTTCCTTCAGTAGCATAAATCATCCAGCAGATGAAAAATGCAGGCAACAGCGCAATTAAAAGGCTGAGAAACCAATGTATTTTTTGACTAAGCGGTGTGTGGAGAACGCCCCAAATGAGACCCGCCAGCGCCGCACACGATAAACGCAAAACGAAAAAGAAACCGACATCATTGGGATAAACAAAATAATCCAACACGACGCCAATGGGCATGAGCACCATGACCAAATAGCAACCGATTTCCAGATGTTTAAGTGTGATCTGGCGTTCGTAATCAGCGTAGGCCTTCAGAGCTTCCGCATCGCTTTGAATTTTATTCTTCAAGAGGTTTTCGAATTTCCATGAATAGGTTCACTCCAGTTGGATCGCGCTTGAGCGAAATGTCCTGCGGCGAGACATTCCTGGGAGCGATAGCCTTCATACGCTTTTCGTTCCGATGCACTAAATGCCATTCCAGAAAACATTCCATTTCATTACGGGCTGGATGGTTGTCGACATTGGTTGCAATCAATAAGCCGTTTGGCGCAAGCATATCGTAAAAAATTTCCAGCAGTTTTTGACATACCTGGTCTGATAGGTAGTCAAAAAGTCCCGCGCAATAAACCATGTCGTAGAGGTCATGACGAAAATATTCCACCTTGCGATCCGCTGATTTGATCAATTGATGGACGGTTTTCTTTTGTAGTTGAATGGTTGTGCGCCGTTCGTAACGTTGCTTCAGTTTGTCTAAAACGCCTGACGTATGTTGAATTGTCTCATCATTGAAATCCAGTAACGTGAAATAGGTGTAATTAGAAACCTCGTCATTTGCCAAAAACCGTTGTATTTCTTGCGCTGGGCCGCAACCTAAATTGAAAACACGCGCCGTTCCACCACGCACCATCACGCGCAATGATTCTTTGGACAATCGCTCGCTCAAATAGATAATGCGATTTCGATGAGCAACAATCGGCGGCAGTCGGAGTGCATAGGAATTGATTATTTTGGCAAGTAGCGATCCGCCCTCAAATGGATCACGCATCATCATGTTGATCATTTCATAATCGCCTGCATAGCCAAGCGGCTTGTAAAAAGCTCTGTGCACAAATGGAGAACTCAACAACAACGGATGCAGCAGACGCTTCCCAAAGGCGCGATGAGCCGGCACCAAATCTTCGTCCACACGATTTGAAATTTCTTCAAATTTTTCAAAGAGATTGCCAATTGCAGTAACGATCTCCGGCTCCAATCTTTTTACCATTTTATGTTCCAATTCAATCCAGTCACCGGATGGCGCGGAACGAATACCGACTTCAATTTGCTCAAGCCAAATCCGCAAATCCGAAAGAAAAGATTGCATATCGGTCAAAACAACTTTGTATTCAGGTAAAATTGTATAAAACTTTTGCCATTCGCTAATGAATGTTTGGAATTCATGCGCGAGATGGTCATTGCCCTGTAATATCAAATCAAGGTTTACATCCCTCCAATGCGCCTCATTCAACGTCACCTCGCACGTCGCTTTCAATCCGTCATTCAACACATTGCGAACAACGGCGCGGCCGGAATAAACCATCCGGTCTTGCAGAACGATTTTGAACTCGTCAAATGCCTCGGAAAATCGCGGAACAACATTGGGGCTATGCAGTTCAAAAAAAACGACGTGGCGCGTGACGTGCACAAGCACGCCGCGCAATTCCAATTCGTCAGCAGTCTGGAACGTCACGAAATTTTCCTTCACGCCGGAATGATTGGCAGTCGTCTCGCTTTGCGCCTTTTTTACAAGCGTTTGAAGATGCTGGCCGTTGTGGCCGTTTCCGTTATTTTTCGTGACATGACTCATTTTTGGGACAATGGATAGAACATTTTCCGCGCCAAAACAAAGGGATTCTTAACAAATACGCTTGGCATTGCCTTTGCTGTTCCTGGTGTCAGCACAAACGGGATATAATCTGAAGTTGGATTTTTATTGAATCTGGAAGGCGCGATAACCAAGTTTGCCTTGTTGCAAGACAGGTGTGTCCTAAAACTCAGTTTAAAATCAATGAAGTTATGCGAACAAAAATAAATCATAAAATCCGAAGATTCACAAATCTTGGGACATGGTTCATTGCATTGGCGATTACTTTTATCTTCATGGCAAACGCCGATGCCGAAGGTTTTAGGATTACTCCGCCGGGCACATTTGATTTGGGACGGGCCGGCGGGCGCATCGCCCAAGTCGATGATTCATCCGCTGTGGGACAAAATCCCGCCAACCTGACGGATTTGACGAATGCTGAAATCCAAGCAACACCGGGCGTCATTTATTTTAAAGCAAACTTCAATTCATCCGCAGCGCCCGGACAATCGGCCGAAACGATAGACCACTGGAATTTTATTCCCAACGCATTCGCGGCGATTCCTTTGTATGACGGAAAATTCGCATTTGGTTTGGGCGTTTCCGCACCTTACGGACTCGGCGTCCATTGGGATCAAAATTCCAGCGCCTTCGCTCCGTTCACAGGCGTGTTGCGTTATACAACTCCTTATTCTGTTGACCTCGAAACACTCAACATCAACCCATCCATGGCGATAAAATTGGGAGACAAACTTCGCATCGGCGCGGGACTCGACGTGATGTGGTCGGAAATTGAATTGAAACAATTTTATCCGTGGTTTTTGGTGGTGCCCGGAAATCCCGACGGCCATTTGCATTCCGATGCCGACGGATTTGGCGCGGGCGCGAATTTGGCGATCACCTGGCAGATTACCGAACATCAACGTTTCGCAATAACATATCGAAGCCCGATCAAAATTAATTACGACGGCAATTTTTCGGCGGACAACAATCCGCTGGCGGGTGGAGGCACGAGCCACAGCAGTTTTGGCACAAGCCTGAAATTTCCGACAATCGTAGCCGTGGGTTACGGTGTTGACTTGCCCCACAATGTCCGTTTGGAAAGCGATTTTGAATGGCTGCAATTTTCAAATTTCAAAAACCTGCCGATCAACATCGGCAATAACGCCGCCAACCCGCCCGACCTGCCGACCAGCGTGCCGGAAAACTGGCACAACAGTTTCACCATCGGCATTGGCGGCGACTGGCAATTTGCGGACAATTGGGTTCTGCGCGCCGGCTATCAATTTTATGATTCGCCAATCCCGGATCAAAGCCTCACGCCGAGCATTCCCGACGCAAACGAAAATGTTTTTACCGTCGGATTAGGTTACAAACACGGGCATCATTCGCTGGAAGCCGCTTACGGCTTTGACCTCTACGACACACGCAACATTAATAATCCGCCTGGCACTCCAAACGCACCGTTCAACGGAAAATACGGAGTCACCGCCCATCTCTTTTCATTTGCCTACCGTTATTCGTTTTGAAGTTGAAAAAATCAAAACGCTGAAATTTTTGCAGGAATAATTTTCCCCAACATTTCGTAGCCCCAGCGCAACATCCGCTCCGTCGTCACCCAGCCGATGCACGAGTCGGTCAGCGAAACGCCGTAACGCAAATCCTTCAAATTTTCTGGAATCGGCTGGCTGCCTTCAAACAAATTGCTCTCGACCATCAGGCCGATGAGCGTGCGCGTGCCTTCAACGCGTTGTTGAAGGACACTGCGCCAGACGTCTTCTTGCCGCGCGTGTTGCTTTTCAGAATTCGCGTGGCTGCAATCCACCATCAGCACCGGCGGCAATTTTTCGGAAATCAATTTTTCCTCCGCCGCGCGGATGCTCTCCGCGTCGTAATTTGTTTTCGCGCGCCCGCCGCGCAACACGACATGCGCGTGCGGATTGCCGATCGTGCGCACGATACTCGTCACGCCGTCCTCGTTGATGCCGAGAAAACTATGCGGCTGCCGCGTCGCACCCATCGCATCAATCGCGATTTGTAAGCTGCCGTCGGTGCTGTTTTTCAAACCGACGGGCATCGAAAGTCCACTCGCCATTTCGCGGTGCGTCTGCGATTCTGTCGTGCGCGCGCCAATCGCGGCCCACGTAATCAAGTCGGCGATATATTGCGGCACGATTGGATCGAGAAATTCCGTTGCCGCCGGCAATCCCATGCCGGTGATTTCCAAAAGCAATCGCCGCGCAATTTTCAAACCCGTTTCAATATCTTGCGAGCCGTCCAAATGCGGATCGTTGATCAAACCTTTCCAGCCAATCGTCGTGCGTGGCTTCTCAAAATAGACGCGCATGACGATTTCCATGCGGTCGGCAAATTCCTTTCGCAGCGCGTTTAATTTTTCCGCGTATTCGAGCGCGCCTTTTTCATCGTGGATTGAGCAAGGGCCGATGACGACGAGCAGGCGCGGGTCTTGCTGCTGCAAAATACGGACGACTCGTTCGCGGCTGCGCGCGACGGTGGCATTGGCGTCGTTGGTTGTTGGTGATTGCGCCTTCAGTTCGCGCGGCGTGAGCAGCCGAACGATTTCTTTGACATTCAAATCCTGCGTGCGAAACATCGAAACAAGTATAGCAACCCGCAATACGGATAAAAGAACAGATTAAAAACTCCTGGCAAAGGCGGGGAACTGTTCAACCACTGGATTCGACTTTGCGTTTGCCGCCGGAATGATTTTTGGCATGATTCGATTCATGCGCAAATTTTCCATTCTGATCCTCGCACTTGCTTTTTCCTTCAACTCGTTCGCGCGCGAAAGCACGCTGCTGGATTCGGGATGGCGTTTTATGCAAGGCGATCCCGCCGGCTTGTCCGGACAAGCCATGAGTCCAGCGGATGTGAATTGGATTGATTCCAATTGGCAAACGGTTTCTATCCCGCATAACTGGGGTTGGGAAAATGCGCAGCAGGGAAAAGATTATTATCGAGGACCGGGCTGGTATCGGCGCGAACTGGACCTCACGCCAGAAAGCGGCAAAAGATATTTTCTGCGATTCGAGGCAGCGAGTTTGGTGGCGGACGTTTATTTGAATGGAAAATTGCTGGGCGAACATCGCGGCGGTTTTGGCGCATTTTGTTTTGAAATCACAAAACAACTGTCCCACGGAGATACAAATCTGCTCGCGGTTCGCGTCAGCAACGCGTGGCAGCCGGACATCGCGCCGTTGAGTGGCGATTTTTCCGTCTATGGAGGATTGTATCGTCCGGTGCATTTGATTGTGACTGGCGAGGAAAATTTCACGCTCACCGACCATGCTTCACCGGGCGTCACGTGGCTGCAGACCAGTGTCAGCAAAAAACAGGCGGCGTTGGACGTGACAGCGCAAATATCCAATACCACGAAACTAAGACAACCATTGACACTGGTCACCAGTGTGTTCGACGCGGAGGGAAAGCTCGTCGCCAGCAACTCAGAATCAATCACCCTCGCGCCCGAGACGACGGCACCGTATTGGATGCGCGTCGTCGTGCCGCACCCGCATTTGTGGAATGGGCGCAAAGACCCGTATCTTTACAAAGCGGTCGTTGAATTGCGTTCGGCGGATGGTGTGGTGGATTCAGTCGAGCAGTCGCTGGGTCTGCGATTTTATTGGGTTGATCCCAACAAAGGTTTTTTTCTGAACGGCCAATCGTATCCATTGCATGGCGTGGATCGACATCAGGATCGTTTCAACAAAGGCTGGGCGATTTCCGAGGCAGACATGGATGAAGACATCGCGCTCATCAAGGAAATCGGCGCGAACGTCGTCCGCTGCGCGCACTACGAGCACAGTGATTATTTTTACAGCCTGTGTGACAAAACCGGTATTTTGGTCTGGGCGGAAATTCCGCAAGTGAATGAAATTAACCCGTCGCCAGCATTTGAGGAAACTTCACGTAATCAGTTGCTCGATCTCATTCGGCAAAACATCAACCACCCTTCAATTTTTGTCTGGAGCCTGTTCAATGAACTTTGGCCCGACCGTCCTGATCCGATCCGGGAATTACAGGATTTGAAAATCGTCGCACATGGCGAAGACCCGACGCGACCGACCATCGCTGCCACGGCCTCAGATGGACGACCACAGATGAACAAAATTCCGGACTGGCTCGGCTGGAACGTTTATCCCGGCTGGTATTCAGGATGGGGAACGAAAGATGATTTTGGAACGCTCCTCAATAAACGCCGCTACGACAGCCGATACGGCGGATTCTGTGTGAGCGAATACGGTGCGGGCGCAAACGTGGAGCAACACGAGCAAAATCCGAAGCAACCTGTGACGACCAGCCAGTGGCATCCCGAGGAATGGCAATCGCTAGTTCATGAA
>JBEKZT010000122.1:0-9997 GCA_049509595.1 Verrucomicrobiota bacterium | reverse complement strand
AGTTTGTGTCCACGTTGCACCCGAATCTTCTGAAATCCAAACCTGACTGCCATTTGCAGCAATTTCTTTTGTTCCATCGGCGGAACAGGAGATTGAATTCCAGTTCGTGATTGGCGCATCCGATTCAGTCCAATTCAAACCGGAATTGGTTGAAAAATAAATCCCATCACCATTAGCTGCTGCGAAAAGCGTTGTTCCATCTGCCGAGGAAGCGACCGCTGCCCAGCTATTTGATGGTGCACTTGTCACATTCCAATCAAATCCTGAATTGGTTGAAGTATAAATGAAATCGCCCGACGCGGAGGCCACCAATTTTTCCCCGTCAGCAGATGAAGCGACTGCCGACCAATTATTTGATTGCGATCCAGATTGTATCCAGTCAGCACCTGAATTGGTTGAAATATAAATCAAGCCGTCGCCGTAGATGTAATTAGTAGTAAGAGACCCGCCTCCTGGTGAAGTAGTTACACTTTCTGAACTGGCACTGGCAGCAGCCACTAATTTGCTTCCATCAGCCGAGGAAGCGACGGAAACCCAATTATTGCTCGGCGCGCTGGTCTGCGTCCAAGTCTGGGTGAATGCACGATTCGCATTGCAGCAAATAGTCGCAATCAGCAGTAGAATTCTTATCGTCTTCATCAACGCCCTTGTGTCCATTCATTTTCAAGAAAATTCCAAGCCATTGCAATTTTAATTAACTTTCCCTCGGCCTTTTGACGGTGACTTCGATTTGGGATTTGTTTTTCGCGATCATGTTCGCGGGCAAAATGCCGCGCCAGAATACGTTCGGGTAAATCACCGCGCCGCGTCCGAGGATGCTGCCGGGGTTCAGCACGGCGTTGCAGCCGGCTTCCGCGCCGTCGCCCAGCAGCGCGCCGAACTTGCGCAGGCCGGTGTCGAACGGCGCGCCGTCCAGCTCGACGAGGATGTTGCCGGGGAAAAGTTTGAAGTTGGAAATCTTCACGCCCGCGCCGAGGTGCGCCTTGTGGCCGAGGATGGAGTCGCCGATGTAATTGAAGTGCGGCACCTGCGCGCCGTTGAAGAGCAGCGAGTTTTTCAGCTCGGACGAATTGCCGACTACACAGCCGTCGCCAATGATGACGTTCTCGCGGATGTAGGCGTTGTGGCGGATCTGGCAGTTTTTGCCGATGATGGCCGGGCCTTTTATCATCGCGCCGTCTTCGACGGTCGTGCCTTCGCCGATAAAAACTTTTTCGCTGATGAAGGCGCGGCCTTCGCATTTGTTCCGCAATTCCGGTTTCAGGTTTGCGGCAATGTAAGGTTCAATTTTCTTGAGCGCGTCCCACGCGAATTTGCAACCGGCAAAAATCGCGGCGTGTTCGGTTTGCGTGAGGTCAAACAGGTCGGCGGGTTTGAACATGGCGCGAGGTTAATGAATTTGAACGCGGCGGAAAAGAGAAATGGTTCCGGCTCGCGTGGACGCTCGCCCCACCAAGACATTACGCCATGAGCATCATCTGGCGCGGCGTGAGCAGCCACGCGAGTGTCGCGCAACGACCGCAGCGCAGCGTCTCGGCTTCCAGTTTGCCCAGACCGCCTTTTTTGAAATCCAGCGCCATGTTGGTGTTGCCGGAAACGAGCAGGCCGATGAGCTGGCTCAAATAAGGTTCGTGGCCGACGAGCAAAATGTCCTTCACTTTCAATTTGTTGAGTTGTTCGACGAGCAATTTGGGGTTGCCATCCGGCGTCAACGCCTCGGTCAACGCCAGTTTTTTTCTCAACTCGAACGTTTCCGCCACGATTTCCGCCGTTTGTCGCGCGCGCAAAAACGGGCTGGATAGAATCATGTCGAAATTCAATTCCATCGCCTCCATCGCCTCGGCGATCTGCCACATGCGGCGCTTGCCTTTGGCGGTGAGCGGCCGGTCGGAATCTTTTTTATAGCCGGGCGTGCCGCATTCGACTGCCAGACCATGCCGGAGAATGTAAAGGTTCATGCAACAAATTATTTCAACAAAAGGAATTTGGCAAACTCACGTGCTGCGCGCGGCGGTCAAGGGAATTTGAGCTTCAAGAGAAATCACCCGCGAATCTTCGCCGGGAATTTTTCGCGGCTCGGCGTGCGCCACAAATTGATTGTTCTCGCGGTAAAGCGTAATGGAAACGTGCTCGTTGCGACGGATGCATTCCTTGATAGAGTCGGCATTTTTTTCGCAATAGAGCAATGTTTTCCACGAGTAAATGTGCTTGGGCTTGTGAAAATCGCTGTTGGCCAGAAACGGCAGGCGCTTCATGCCGACGCAATCGAAGATGTTGTGGCGGTTGGCGATTTCCCACGCGTCAATCAGCGGCGCGAATTTCTCGTGGTTCTCCCAGAGATACAACGTGTTTTTGCCCCACTCGCTTTTCATGATGTGAGGGTGCGACGCGACGGCTAGTCCGCCTTGCGCGTGGATGTGCGCAATCGTCTCCGGCAAATCGAGCGCGGACGGAATCGGTGACTGCAAATCAATGCCGAGCAGGTGAGCGGAGGTTTTTTTTGTGAGGCCGTCCTTGTTGAATTCGATGCCGGTCAGCACGAGCATGTTGTATTTCCGCCACGCGCGCCGGCGTTCGCGGGCGATCACCGCAAAGTATTCTTCGAGTTGATCCTCGCTGATGGTCATGTTGCTCAGGCGCGCGAGCTTGCCAATCAAACGTCGCTGGTCGGCCAGATGGTCGGTGATGCAGATGCAATCAAAACCAAGCCGCCCATAAAAATCCACGACTTCCGGCACGGACAGTTTTCCGTCCGAATAACTCGTGTGAATGTGAAAATCGCAGAGCAACATTTGCGGCGCGCCGTTGTGACCAACGGGTTCAACCGGACGAACCGGCGAAACGGGCGATTCAAACAATTTGATTTTCTTGCGTGTCGGATCGGTGTGTTCACATTCGTCCAAAACCAGTTCCGCCAATCGCAACGCCGCGTCCGGTTTGCTGATGCGCGACAAATTTTTCCGCCACTCGTGCCAGAGCCGCGCCTTGTGCGCGAAGGCTTCCTCGACCAGTTCCGGCACTTCACGATTGCGTTCCGCGATGGCGCCCAATTTTTCCTCGGCGATGAGTTGCGCGTTGCCTTCTTCCTGGCCGGGAATGACTTGATTGATAATCATCGGACAGCGCGCCGCAATCGCTTCCTGAACGGCCGCACCACCCGCCTTGCCGATGACAAGATGATGACTCAACATCAACTGCGGCATTTGGTTCGTCCAGCCGAGCACCTGCACGCGGTCTTTGAAATCGCGCGTGCGCTCGATCAATTTTGATTTCAACTCCGCGTCGCGCCCGACGGTGATGGTCAGTTGCACATCTGGAATTTCCAGCAGTCGGTCAATGACCTTGCCCGCCTTCTTTTTTCCGGTATTGATGATGTAAAGAATTTTTTGAGGTTCGCCCGATACCGGCGCACGCAGCGGCAACACCGGCTCTTCCGTGAACAAATGGCTGACCGGAAAACCGAGCGTTTTGATTTTTGCAGCGGGAATGTCCGCGGCGCGCAAAACGGCTGCCGTCGCGTCGTTGGCCACGCAAAACAAATCGCTTGCCGCACGATACCACGTCGAGTTCACCGTGATTGAATCCGTCACGAGTAAAGTTCCTGGATGACGTGCGCGTAAACCGGATACGTGGAAACGACGCAGTCCGGCTGCGTTTCATGCAAAATATCCGCGAGCGCGTTTTTAAGTTTCGTGAAACCGCCAAGACGGTTTTCGACGAATGTGGAATTGTCCAGCAGCGAATAAACGCCGCCCCAGAGTTTCGGCGCGTATTGCACCATGCCCAGATACGCGCTTTTGACAAAGGTGTTGAACGAGCCGTAGCTCGTCTCGAACAAATCAAGCACCTCCACCTTCACATCGTCGGAAACGAGTTCGAGCGCGTCCCGCAAATTTCGCGCGGCGGCGTTGTGACCTTCGCCAAAACCGGCCGTCAGAATGAGCACTTTTTTCATGACAGTTTCTTTTTAACCTGCCCATGCCGGGTGACGGATATGTGTCGAAACGGTTAAATTCTGTTCACAAATTTATTAACCGAATCTTGCCAAACACTTCGATTGCACTAGGATTCTTTTTCTAAAAATGGCCTATCTCAACGACAATTTTTTGAAACTGAAAGCCGGCTACCTTTTTCCCGAAATCGGCCGGCGCGTAAAAACTTTTTGCGACGCGAATCCTGAAGCGGCGAAAAAGCTGATCCGCTGCGGCATCGGCGACGTGACCGAACCTTTGCCGCCCGCCGTCATTGCCGCGCTGCACAAGGCCGTGGATGAAATGGCATCGCGCGAGACGTTCAAAGGCTACGGCCCGGAGCAGGGCTACGACTGGCTGCGCGCCGCCATCGCCAAAAATGATTTTCGTGACCGTGGAATTGAGATTGCCGACAACGAAATTTTTGTCAGCGACGGCTCGAAGTGCGATTGCGGCGCGATCCTCGACATCCTCGGCGCGAAAAACAAAATCGCCATCAGCGATCCGGTTTATCCCGTTTATGTGGACACGAACGTCATGGCCGGCCACACCGGCGAGGCGAACGAAGCGGGCGCTTACGCGAAACTGGTTTATCTGCCGTGCAAACCGGCGAACGGTTTTATTCCCGTGCCGCCGAAGAAACACGTGGATGTGATTTATCTTTGCTCGCCGAATAATCCGACCGGCGCGGCGGCGACGCGCGAACAGCTTGAAGCGTGGGTGAAATATGCGCTCGCGCATAAATCCGTGATTTTATTCGACGCGGCTTACGAGGCTTACATCACCGAGCCGGGCGTGCCGCACTCCATTTACGAAATTCCCGGCGCGCGCGAGTGCGCGATTGAATTTCGCAGCTTCTCGAAGAACGGCGGCTTCACCGGCACGCGTTGCGCGTTCACGGTCGTTCCCAAATCACTCGCCGCGCAGACAAAATCCGGTGAATTCAAACCGCTGCATCCGCTTTGGAATCGCCGCTCGACAACAAAGTTCAACGGCGTGAGTTACATCGTGCAGCGCGCGGCGGAAGCGCTTTATTCGCCGGAAGGAAAATTGCAGGTGGCCGCTCTCATCAAACATTATCTCGGCAACGCGGAAATTCTGCGCAAAGGCGCGAAGAAGGCCGGACTGAAAGTTTTCGGCGGGGTGAATGCGCCTTACATTTGGGTGCGCACGCCCAAAGGCGTCACGAGCTGGCAGGCGTTCGATAAAATTTTGAACGAAGCGAACGTGGTCATCACGCCCGGCAGCGGCTTCGGCTCGAAGGGCGAAGGTTATTTCCGCATCAGCGCGTTCAACAGCCGCGCCAATGCCGAAGAAGTCGCGCGACGGTTGCAGGAATTGAAGTGGTAAATTTTTATGGCTAACGAAGGCAAAACCCGGATTGCAACTGGCACCAAGTTTTTTGCTGCTTTGTTTAGCATAATTGGCGTGGCTGGATTTTTTATATGCAACAGCTATCCATATCGAATTGATTATATTCAAGAAGCAAATCTAGATAAATTTACTATTTTAACTTTGGCGTCCCTTTTAGCGGGAATTATCTGTGGTGCGGTTGCTTTGCGTCTTTCTTCACAAAAGCGATTTCAAAATGGAGGTTTGTGGATTGGCATTTCTGCGATTGGATTAGTTGCTATGTTTTCAGACCCGCAAATAGGGATTCGTTCCGTGCTGACTGCACAGAACATTTGCATCAACAATCAACGCAAAATTGAAGCCGCAAAAGCAGTATGGGCACAGCAAACCGGTGCTACAAATGGAACCGAAATTACATGGAATAATCTCACTCCATATTTCACAAACGGATTTCCAAAATGTCCCGAAGGCGGAACATACATTCTCGGAAAAATTGGCGAACCAGTTCTTTGTTCAATTACTAATCATTTGCTGCCTCCAGAATTTCGGTAATCTGCAATCAAATTAACCAATTGCAATTGGTTGAAAACCAGTTATCCTGACCGCTCGTTTTTGCCGGAAAATTAACAAAAGATAATTTATGTCACAGCATCGCAGTCTCCGCGCGGCGTCCACCTTGGGCGGCAAGCGCAATGTCCTCAAGCGTTTTGAGCGCACGGAACTTCTCAAGAAACGCGGCCAGTGGAAGGCCGGCGACCGCATCACGGGTTTGCGCAAAACCAAGCCGGACGCGTAATCCGTTGGATCGTTGAATTGTTAAATCGTAAAGCCGATTCAACGGTTCACGATGCAACGATGTAACGATTTAACGCCTTGACCCTCCGTTTGCAAAAATTTTTGGCCGACGCGGGCATCGCCTCGCGGCGGGCGGCGGAGCAGATCATTCTGGACGGCAAAGTCCGCGTCAACGGACAGTTCGTCCGCCTGCTCGGAACGAAAGTTGACCCCGAACGCGACGAGGTCATTCTGGACGGCAAAATCATCCGCGCCAGAAAGAAACTTTACATCGCGCTGAACAAGCCGCCGGGCTGCGTGTGTTCGCACAACGATGAATTGGGCCGCCCGACGATTTACCAATTGTTGCCAAAAGAGTGGCAAATCGTGCATTCCGTGGGCCGTCTGGATTTCAACAGCGAAGGATTGATTTTTCTGACGAATGATGGACAATTCGCGTTGCGCCTGACGCATCCGCGCTACGGCGTCCGCAAAAAATACATCGCGACGGTCGAGGGCAAGGTCGAGCCGGCGATGTTGGCGGAGTTCACGCGCGGCATTTTTCACGGCGGTGAAAAGTTGAAGGCGGAAAAAACGCGGCTCCTCGGTAGCAGCAGCGCGAAGAGCGTGGTGGAGCTGGAACTGGCCGAGGGAAAAAACCGCGAGGTGCGGCGGCTGTTTGAATCGCAAAATTTGATGGTGAAACGGCTGCAGCGGGTGCAGATTGGGAAAATCAAACTGGGCGAATTGAAACCGGGACGATGGCGGACATTGACGGAAACTGAGATTAAAACTCTAGTTAGTTGAGTTATGAAAACAAAAATTTGGCCGGTGTTGGTAATGTTGATTGCGACCGGCGCGATCGCGCAGGACACAAATATAACCCCTCCATCGCCTGCCGATCAACCGGCACCGACGATGACGGCAGTCCCGGACACGGCGGCCCCAAATGTGGCGGCTGACACCAATGCGCCTGCCGCCGAGCCGGTTAAAAAACATCATCACCGGAAACACAAACTGGCCGCCGGGGAAGAAACGGCGATGATCGAAACGCCGGTCACGCTTGTGCCGGGCCCGGCGGAAGTCGTGGCAAACTACGTGAACGTCCGCAGCCAGCCCAGTCTCAGAGGCGAAGTCATCACGCATCTCACCAATGGCGACATCGTGACGGTGATCGAACAAATCAATTTGCAAAAACACAAGGCCGACGAACCGTCGCAGTGGGCGAGAATTGATTTTCCGACAAATGCGAATGTCTGGGTCAACAGCCGGTTTATAGACGCGACAAACAAAACGGTTTTGCCGAAGAAATTGAATCTGCGCGCCGGGCCGGGCGAAAATTACAGCGTCGTGGGCGTCATCACGCGCGACACGCCGGTCAGTGAAGTTTCCAGCAAAGATGACTGGACGGAAATCGAACCGCCAACCAATGCCTATGCTTTTGTTGCCGCGATGTATTTGAAACAGGAAACCAATGTCGCGTCCGCCGACACCAATGTTCCGCCGGTTGAAACCAATACGGTCGCTGAACCCGCGCCCATTGTGACTGAACCGACCAATGCGCCGGCAGAGACCAATGAGGTTGCTCCTGCCGAAACAAACGCCGTTCCACCGCCAGTTGATACCAATGCTCCGCCGCCGGTCGAGCCGGAAGCGCCGCCACCGCCGCCACGCATTGTTCAGCACGAAGGCGTGGTCCGTCACGTGGTCAGCATTGTCGCGCCAACGGATTATGAACTGTATGATCCGGTAACCGGAAAAGACATTGATTATCTTTATACAATTTCCACGAACCTCGATTTGAGTGTTTGGAAAGGCCAGCGCGTGGTCGTGACCGGGGAAGAAGGCCTTGACGCGCGCTGGAAGGACACGCCCGTCATCACCATCCAGCGCATTCAGGTGGCAGAATAATGCCGTTGGACAATCTCATTGACGGTCGCGCCATCGCCGCGAAAAAAACCGGCGAATTGCCACAGTTAATTGCTCTGCTGAAAGCCGGCGGGGTTCAACCCGGCCTTGCCTTCGTCCGGGTCGGTGAAGATGCCGCTTCAAAAGTTTATGTCGGTCGCAAGGAAAACGCCTGCGCCGAACTCGGAATTTTTTCTGAAACGCATGTTTTGCCTGAAAATTGCGGCCAGAACAAACTGCTTGCGTTGGTTGACAAATTGAATGCCGATTCGAAGCTCCACGGCATTTTAATTCAAGCCCCGCTGCCAAAGGATTTTTCCGAATCCATAATTTATTCCAGTGTTTTGCCGGCAAAAGACGTGGACGGGTTCCATCCGGTTAATGTCGGCAAACTGATGCTCGACGATCCAACGGGTTTTAAACCCTGCACGCCAGCGGGCATTTGCCATTTGCTTGCGCATTCGGATGTAAAAACCGATGGCGCGGAAGTCGTCATTTTGGGTCGCGGCAACATTGTCGGCAAACCACTGGCAGCCATGCTTTGCCAGAAAGGCAAACATGCAAACGCGACGGTCACGATTTGCCATTCCGCGACGCGCGACATCAAGGCACATTGCCGGCGCGCGGACATCTTGATCGCCGCGATGGGTGTCCCCGAATTTGTAAAGGCTGACATGGTCAAGGATGGCGCGACGGTCGTTGACGTTGGCGTCAACCGTGTCGCCGGAAAACTCGTCGGCGACGTGGATTTTGGAAACGTCCGAAAAGTTGCCGGGAAAATCACGCCCAACCCCGGCGGCGTCGGCCCGATGACCATCGCCATGCTGATGCACAACACGGTCGTTGCCGCCCAACGATTTCACGCCACCCAACACAAAAATTAAGATTATGAACGCAACCCGAATTCTCCCTGATTTGCAATGCTCGCTGCTGTGCGAAGAAGTCCGGCAGGAAGCCAACGGAAATTTTTTCCTCATTGGCGTCGTCAATTTTCTCCGCGTGCCGCAACTGCCGGCCGTCGCCGGAAGGCTTTGCGTCTTCAACCGCTGGACGGCGGGCATCGGCAAATTCACGGAGAACATCAAGATTATTGCGCCCGACCAGACCACCGTCCTGCGCAAGGGAGAGTCGAAATTTGAATTGAAAGACGCGGCGTTGCATGCGACCAGCATCATGGTTTTCGGCAACCTCGAATTCAAGACCGCCGGAAAGTATTTCGTCGAGGTGCTGGTGGATGACGTGATGAAACTGCGGTATCCGGTTCCGGTCATTCACGCGCCGCCGCCGAATCAAAATCCGCCGCCACCGCCGCCGGAAGAAAAACCGGCCTGATTTTCGTGTTCATCTGTGGTTAAATCCGCAGGGTGAGCGCCCCCGCTGACACAATTTTCGCCTGGGAACCGCTGACGCCGCGCGGCGTGGCGGCGTTTGCGCGCGCCCCGCTCGCCCGCCTGCTGCTCGTGCAATTTCTGGTAGCCGTGCTCGCCGCGATCGCGCTGGATTGTTTTTTCTATTACGGCTGCTTTCCAACGATTGACACGGCCATCCAGCAGTTGCCGGCGCAGGGCGAAATTCGTTCCGGCAGTTTGAACTGGCCCGGCGGCTCGCCGCAATTGCTCGCCGAGGGGCGCTTCATCGCCTTCGACGTTGACTCGAATCATTCCGGCCAGATTCATTCGACCGCCGACGTGCAAATTGAATTTGGGAAAAATTCCGCGCGCGTTTTTTCACTGCTCGGTTACACGGAAATCGATTATCCGCCGTATCCAAATTTTCCGTTCAATCAAACCGATTTGGAACCGCTTTGGGGCGCGTGGAAACCAGACATTCTGGGAATCGCAACTTTAGCGGCCATCGCCGGGTTGCTGCTGTCATGGGCGATTTTAGCGACCATTTATTTTCTTCCAATCTGGCTGATTTGCTTTTTTGCGAACCGCGATTTGAATTTCCGCCAGAGCTGGCGGCTGGCGGGCGCGGCGCTCATGCCCGGC
>JBEKZT010000121.1:0-6410 GCA_049509595.1 Verrucomicrobiota bacterium | reverse complement strand
AAATGGCTTTCTTGCTCGAACAAATCAGGGCGATTGCCATGCACCATTTTGAGCATTTAATTTTGCTGTCCTCGAATATCGTGCCGACCTTGAAAGTGAACTGTTTGCGGCAGGAGCGGCATTTGTAAAGCCCTGCGCGGCATTTGACCCGGCTTCCCGCCTTTGCGGTCAGCGAATATGGCTTGTCAGTGTTGCAATGCGGACAAACCGCGCCAGACGGCCAGCGCAGCGATTCGAGCAACGCCCGCGCAGAATCTTCGTCGCCATATTCGGAAACGATTGTGGCAAGGTTCAATTCTTCCTTTTCAAGTGGATTTTTCATGGGTATTCCTTTGGTTTATGACTCAAGAACATGAAGCCTCAATTGAAGCCACAATTTTGACCTTGGACAACCGAGTGATTGCCAGAGGGCTTCTAGTTCTATCAAAGACTCACGGTTCGGGTTCGTTTTTTCCAGCAACGCTTCCCGCGCCGTCGGAACGCATGGACATTTCATCATATCCAAAAGTAAAAGCGCGGGCTGATACTGGCCGCTCCATTCTCCGATACAGTTTGAATAACTGGCGACATCACGACGGGAAGCATCCGCCTCATTTCCATTTTGATTCCGACTCGATTGAGCGTGATTAACCTGTTTTTCAAATTCAGTTTTACCAACACGTTTATTTCGCATTGGGTTTGTATAATGGTCAAGGCCAAGCCGTTTGTTGACACCACAATGGTTTGTATGTTACAAAGTTGTAACCACATTAAGCTGTGGTTTTATGCGCTGCTCAAAATGCGGTAGCCAGGAAGACAAAGTCATTGATTCGCGCGCATCGCGCGAAGGCGCAACCATCCGTCGTCGTCGTGAGTGTGCCAAATGCGGTCACCGTTTCACGACTTATGAAGAAATTGAGCATGAAGGCTTGATGGTGCTCAAGCGCGATGGCCGGCGCGAAGAATTTTCCCGCGAAAAACTTTTGGCCGGCATCAAAAAGGCCTGCCAGAAACGCCCCATCAGTTCAAAAAAAATGGAAGACTTGGTGGATCACATCGTTGTGGTTGTAACCGATAAATTTGAAAATGAATTGCCCGGCGAGTTCATCGGCAAAATGGTCATGGAAGGTCTGCGCGACATTGATGAAGTCGCTTACGTCCGGTTCGCCAGCGTTTATCGCCGGTTTCAGGAAGCCACCGATTTCGTGCAGGAAGTCAAAAAACTGGAGGCCAAACAATGATTGCCCTTAATTCCGATTGCCTGGTTTTTCAACTCGCCAGCGGTGAAAGCATCCCGCTTTCCGCAGAAACAATCTCCATCGAACTCGTCGGTGATTCAACCGGGAAGCTTGATCCCGAACTGTTGCAGCACGCCGCAGCATCCGTTTTTCATTACTTCAAAAACGAACTTTGCCGCGAGACCGTCACCGTCGGCGAATTTGCCGGCGCATTGGAAAAGGTGCTGCGCAGCTTTGGCCTCAACGTTTGCTCCGGCGAACCCAAACCGCGACTGCGCAGGATTGCCGAGGCCGATTTGCTCCTGCTCGCGCGCGAATCCGGTGAAAGTCGCGAACTGTTTTTCTTTCCGCGCCTGCGCGGTGAACTGCGCACGCAACTGCAATCAACACCGCGCCTCGTGCGCTTCTGCGGATTGCGCAAGTGCGTCAAACAACTCGCCGGCGCGCGCCGCTGGAGCACCCGCTGCGAACGATTGCAGGACCAAATCGTCGAATACTTGCGCGGCTGTTTGACCGCCGAACCGCAGCAAAAGGACTGCGCGCTCGTCGTGGAATGATTTTCATCCGCAAATTTCGCTAATTGACGCGAATGAAAAAACCGGTGAGACAAGCGCCCCCGCGAACTGGAAATAATTAGTGAAAATTCGCGTAATTCGCGGATAAGATTTCAGCCATGAGCAAAACACTTTTTGAAAAAATCATCGCCCGCGAGATTCCGGCGGCGATTGTTTATGAAGACAATCTGGTTCTCGCCATCCGCGACATCAATCCGCAGGCGCCCGTGCACGGTTTGATTTTTCCGAAAAAAGCGGTTCCGCGAATCGGCGAGGCGCAGGCCGGCGACCGGGAATTGCTCGGACACATTTTGCTCAAGGCCGCCGAAGTGGCGAAGAAGCTGGATTTGAAAAGCGGCTACCGGCTCGTCATCAACAACGGTGCGGACGGCGGCGAAACCGTGCCGCACCTGCACGTCCACATTCTCGGCGGACGCCACATGGCCTGGCCGCCGGGTTGATTTCGCGCTAGACAAATTCTTTGTTTTGATACAGGATTGAAATTGTGGAATGAAACTTTATTTTACAGATAAACAAGTTCCAGAACTCTCGAACATTGCAGATTACAAGCGCGGCATCGTGCGAGATGGAGCATTGGACTTGTTTTGCAAAGAACGGCATTGGTCGCGGTGGTGGTTTCGTTTCTGTAATGGCCTTTTGATTCTTCCGGGAATAATTACTTACAATGTATCCGATGCCGCTGGAAACCAATTTTGGACATCGGCGATGATTGCAGCTTTTCCAGTTATCATCATCGGCATTGTCTATCAGTCAATTCTCACAGAGCGCTTGAGACCATATTTTCAGCAATATATTGAAGGGCATCAAAATGAAATTGATTGAGTTGGCTAAATTGGAATTACGCCATTAAAAATTTCTTCAACACCTTGCCCAGCCGTACGATTCCTTTGCGGATGTTTTCCTCGTTCGCGCTGCCGAAGCTGATGCGCATTTCGTTGTCCGGCTTGGCGCGCGACGGATCGTCGGCGTAGCAGAGTTCGCCGGGAACGTAGAGCACGTCGGCTTTCAGCGCCGATTGAAACACTTTTGATTTCACGCCGGCGGAAATTCCCTTCGGCAGCCGCGCCCAGAAATAAAGTCCGCCGCCGGATTCCCAGATTTCCACGTTCGCCGGAAAATGTTCCGCGAGCGCGAGCTTCATCACGCGCGCCTTGCGGGCGTAATTTTTTTGCACCTTCGCGACGTGCTGGTCGTAAAGTCCTGTTTCCAATGCTCGCGCCAGAAGTTGTTGCAGCAAATTCGCCGTGCCGAAATCGTGGTTGCCCTTGATGCGCTGAACGACCGTGAAAATTTCTTCGGGCAAAATGCCGAAGCCGACGCGCGCGCCGGGCGCGTAGGGCTTGCTGTAAGTGCCGGTGTAAATCACGCGTTCCGACGCGCCGGGCAGCGTGAGTGCGGTCGGCACGTCGTCGCCGTGGTCAAAGCGCAGTTCGCGATACGCGGCGTCTTCGAGCAAATAAATCGGATGTCCGGCGGCGCGCTCGAATTTTTTCAACAGCTTCAGCGCGGCGGATTTTTTCGCCAGCGAAGTCGTCGCGCCGGTCGGGTTTTGAAAATAGGTGACGAGGTAAAGCGCTTTCACGCGGCGGAGTTCGCCGGATTTTTTCAATCGTTCTAAAACTTTTTCCAGATGAACCAGATCAATGCCGTCGCGTTCGAGCTTCACGCCGCGCGCCTTGATGCCGCGACTTTGGAGAATGCTCAAGAAAACAAAATACGTCGGGTCTTCGACGAGGATGAGGTCGCCTTCGTCGCAGAGCGCTTCGAGCGTCATGTAAAGCAATTGCTGCGAACCGCCGGTGATGATAACGTGTTCGGGCGAATGCGCGCAGTCGTGTCCGCCGTCGAGTTTTTGCAGATGTTTCGCGGTGAGCGCGCGCAGATTGTTTTCGCCGGCGGTGATGCCGTATTGCAACGCGGGCTGGCCGGTTTTGGGCGAGCGCAAAATTTCATTGAGCAGCTTGCGCGAAATTTCGGTTGGCAAGGTGGCGTTGTCGGTGAATCCGGCGGCGAGCGAAATGAGCTTGGGTCGCGTGAGTGCGGTTTGCATGAGCCATGAGATCGGCGGCAGCGCGGTGCGCCGGCCCATTGCGGATAAAGCAGATGGTTTCATGTGAAAAGGGCGGCGACGTTAGCAGAAATCTCGCGTGACAAGCAAGCGGCGTTTGCCAATGAATTTATGGCCGGACGCTGAAGATGCTGTCGAGGATGGTTTCCTTGGTTTTCCAAATCAGCGCCATGGTCATGGCCAGCGGCAATAAAACAAAAAGCACCAGAAACCAAAAGCTGCCGCGTTCAACCCAAGCCAAAATAAAATTAAACGCCAATGGCAAATGGCGAGCGCGGAGCAATATCAGAAAAACCGCCGCAAATAAGAATAAAATGACAAGCAGCCAGCGATTGATTGCGGTAAATTGGCGGATTTCCTGCCGGAGCGTTTCGTCGGGCAGCATCGCACCGAGTTGTTTGAGAAGGACGTTTAGATTGAACAGAAAAAGCAAAGCGGACAGCACAAGGACAAAAACGACCGCGCCAAAAAAGGATTCCTGCGGCATTTTGTTATGCCAGTAAAGAAACGGGCAAAGACCGAGATTCACAAGGCCGAGAATTTTCGTGCGGTCGAGGGCATTGCGCCAGGGACGCTCCTGTTTTTGAAAAGCGCTCATTTGCCAAAGGCCGAAAAGCAGCAAACCGGTTGCGACAAGCGCCGGAATGATGCCCAGCGGTTTTAGCCAGTCGGCCTTCGCGGTTTCGACGCAAATCAGCAGAGCGGCGGGCAATCCCCAAAACAAAGCGGATAATCCGCGCGCGAGTTTGCCGAGCGAGCGGAGCAGTTCGGCGTTGGGCGGCGTCATCGGGGAAATGATGAAGGAAAAATGACGAATGGAAAAACAAATTTGCGTAGCGGCTACGAGATTGTGATTCAGTCAATGTCTCTCTCGAAATTTTATCCAAAGCCATTTGCTTGCATAGCCGAGTAATTCTGCAATTAGCGGATAAAGCCAACCTAAAGCTGCGACAGCAAAAACAAACGGACCATCAAATCCTGCATCATACATTTTTATTTCAAGTGCCTTGTTGAAATGACCAACTATCAGCGGCAGCAACACACAAAAAAAAGCCGTATAAGACATGAGCAAACCCCAAGCTATCAGAAATGTCTTGAGAAAATGCCGTTCGCAAAAAGCTGCCACAAATGGATAAACGATAGCAATCAGTCCAAAAATCAGATTCCAAACGATATTGAAAGCAGTGGGCATAAAATGCCTAATAGTTAATAGACTGCTGCATTTTACACATTGTTCATTATTTCAAAAACTCAAATAAGTATAAGCCTTCAACCCGCGTTCGTAATCATCCAGCAGGCGCATGGCTTCGGACGGTTTCATGCGGTCGGATTTAATGGCTTCGTCCATTTGCGCCTTCATCTGGCGTTTCAATTCGTTCTCGTCGTATTGCACCGCCGCGAGCGACTGGACAATCGTCGCGCCTTCGATGATTTCCTCGATGTAATAACCACTCGGCTCGTCGGGTTCGAGAAAAACGTGAACTTCGTTGACGCGGCCAAAAAGATTGTGCAGGTCGCCCATGATGTCCTGATACGCGCCCATCAGGAAAAATCCGATGTAATACGGTTCAGGTTTGCCGTTTCCGTTTCCATTCCCGTTGGTGCAAAGTTCGTGCAGCGGCAACGTGTCACGCACATCGCGAAAATCAATGAACTTGTTAACCTGCCCGTCGGAATCACAAGTGATGTCAACAAGTGTAGCCTCATGCGTCGGGCGTTCGTTCAAGCGGCTGACGGGCATGATGGGAAAAAGTTGTCCGAGCGCCCAGTGGTCGAGCAGCGATTGGAAGACGGAAAAGTTGCAGAGATACTGGTCGCCGAGGCTGTCTTCAAGTTTTTGAATTTCTTCGGGTGCGAAAGGCTGGCCTTTGAAACTTTGCACGACTTCGCGGCTGATTTCCCAGTAAAGATTTTCAATCTTCGCCTTGTCCGGCAAATCCAGCAGGCCGAGCGTGAACATGTGCTGCGCGTCCTCGCGGCGTTCGAGCGCGTCGTGATAGGCTTCGAGCTTGTTCGATTTTTTGGCGAGATTTTTTTTGATGTCGCACAATTCCTTCACGATGGCGTGTTCGTTCTCGCCGCTCGGGGTCGGGATGCCGGGACGGATTTTTTCAATTGAACCGAAAACCTCGACGATCAAAACACTGTGGTGCGCGACGATGGCGCGTCCGCTTTCGCTGATGATTGTGGGATGCGGCACTTTCTCGGCGTTGCAAACGTCGGCGATGTAATAGACGATGTCGTTCGTGTATTCCTGCAACGTGTAATTCGTCGAGCTGTCGAAATTCGAGCGGCTGCCGTCGTAATCCACGCCGAGTCCGCCGCCGACATCCATGAATTCAATCACGAAACCCATCTTGTGCAGCTTCGCGTAAAATCGCGCGGCTTCCTGCACGGCTTTTTTCACCGTCAAAATATCCGGCACTTGCGAGCCGATGTGAAAATGCAAAAGTTTCAGACAATGGCCGAGATTTTCCGCCTTCAACATTTCCGTCGCAGCGAGCAATTCAACTGTGCTCAAGCCGAACTTCGCATTTTCGCCGCCGCTCT
>JBEKZT010000120.1:0-6442 GCA_049509595.1 Verrucomicrobiota bacterium | reverse complement strand
CGGCGCTCATGCCCGGCGCGCTGTTTTTGGTCGCGGCCATTTTCCTCTACACGTCCGGCATTGTTGATTTGATCCAACTGGGCTTCGCCTTCGGCGCGCATTTCGTGCTCGGCTGGATTTATCTGTTCATCAGCCCGTTTTTTTTGACCCGGTTGGAGGTGGTGCCGGACAAAAAAAATCCGTTTGCGCCGCAGTAGTGTGTCTTTTATGCTTTTGAAATGGCTTGCGCGTCACGGTTTGTTCAAATTTTTTATTGACGGTTCCCGTCGCGTTATGATTTAACAGAGTCGGCTTCGGGAAACAGTCCGGGCTTCTGGTTTAACGGCGGGCGGGCAATGGCTGGTAAAATGGAAAATCGTGATGGTCGCGATTTGGGCGCAGGGCATAAAAACAACCTCGTCTTCGATAATCTTTTCTCCCGATCCAGCAAACGTCGTGGCGGTTTGCGCACCGTCAATACGTTTTGCCATGCGTTAACCTCCTTCAGCCATACGTCAGGTTCATTCTACCGTGCGGCTGGCTCACTCTACGGTGTGGTTATAAAATTCGTGTGCAGTTTGCTTCCTCTGTGACTGGCCCAGTTTGCCTTGGCCATTCTAATCATTTCGGACTTGGCCTGTTCGCACCAGTTGCTGAGTTAGCTTCCCCGTATAACGGCACACAGTAAGCTGTCCACCAAAGCCACTTAATACCATGAATGAAGAAAATCCATCGGCTTCGTCCGAAAATCGTTTGAGCGAACCGGAATCGTCACTGACGCCGAGGGGCCTTTCGCCCGGAACTTCCGGGGCGAGGTCTGGCGGCAACCGCCAATCGCGCGAGTCCACGACCGAGCCAAAGCAATTGAAAATTGTGGTGCGGGTTGCGCCAACCGAAGTGCAGCCGAGCGAAGTGCCGAGGCCCGTCGCTGAAGTCACGGCTCCCCCCGTCTTGAATCCATCACCGTCCAAAGATGAAAGTTTGCAGACATCCGCGTCGCCAGAACCTTCAGGGCGCAAATTACGCGCCGAGGCCGAGCCACAGCAGATTCCCGCGCGGATGTTGAACGAGTTCGTTTATTGTCAACGACTGTTCTATTACGAATTCGTCGAGGGTGTTTTTGTCGAAAGCGTGGATACGGTGCGCGGCGGTGTCATACACCAGCGCGTTGATTCGGGCAGCGGCGCATTGCCGAAGGCCAAGGGGAAGTCGAAAGCCGACAAGCCGATAGAAGTGGAAGAAACAAAAACTGATGCTGCTGACTCACCAAACAAAGAGTCTGAAACGAAAAACGCCGAACCCGAAACCATTCATTCGCGCTCCGTGCAAATGGGTTCGGAGCGGCTGGGTGTCGTCGCAAAAATGGACTTGGTTGAAACAAAAGCAGAAAAAGGAGATTTATTTACTGCATTGGAGGTCTGTCCGGTTGACTACAAGGCGGGTGCGCCCAAAGAGGGTGAGGAAGCCAATGAATTGTGGGACACGGACAAAATGCAGCTTGGATTACAGGCGTTAATTCTGCGCGACAACGGCTACAACTGTAACGAGGGCGTCATCTATTATCGCGCCACGAAACAGCGCGTTCGCCTGCCCATCACTCCCGAACTGGAAAGCTGGATTCTCCAAAACATTGCCGAAGCCAAGCGGATTGTTACCGGGCCAATTCCGGCACCGTTGATCCATTCGCCGAAGTGCGTGCGTTGTTCGCTCGCGCCAGTTTGTTTGCCGGACGAAACACGAATGCTTGCACAAATTGCGATTGACGTAAGTGTGCAGGAGAAAACGGGCGTGCCTGCAATCGAGCCGTCTGAAGATTCGAGACGACCAACTGGAGAGCCACCCCGAAGATTGATTGCCGCGCGAGACGATACCCGTGCGTTGTATCTGAACACTCCGGGTTATCGTGTGGGATGCAAGGACGAGGTGTTGGTTGTTAAAGAAAAAGACCGGGTCATTGAGGAAGTGCGGATGCGAGATGTCTCGCATGTGGCCTTGTTCGGCAACATCCAAATCTCGACTCAAGCCATTCAATCGCTCTGCGAACAGGAAATTCCAGTCACCTATTTTTCTATGGGCGGCTGGTTTTACGGGATTACTCGCGGCCACTCATTGAAGAACGTGTTTCTGCGCATGGAACAATTCCGTTTGGCGCGTGATGAAATAACGTGTTTGTCACTCGCGCGGCAGTTTGTGCATGGAAAGATTCGCAACCATCGCACGCTGCTAATGCGAAACCATCTGGAGCCGCCAGAGGCGATCATTGGAAAACTCAAGCGGGCATCCGAGGATGCGCTGGTCGCAACTTCCATCGAAGAACTTCTTGGAATCGAGGGTGCTGCCGCGAGCCAGTATTTCCAGCAGTTTAACGGCATGGTGAAGGTTGAGGACGATGACCTGCCCGGCCTCGAAATGCCGAGCAATAATGCCAAACAACTCGCATTCAACTTCAACTTTACCAACCGCAACCGCCGTCCGCCAACCGATCCCGTCAATGCCATGCTCTCCCTGGCTTACAGTATGTTGGCAAAAGATTGCACGCTGGCCGCACTGGCGGTAGGTTTCGATCCATATCTGGGATTCTATCATCAGCCACGTTTTGGACGACCGGCGTTGGGTCTGGATTTGATGGAGGAGTTCAGGCCGCTGATTGCGGAATCCACCGTATTGAGTTGCATCAACAATCGTGTCGTCACGGAAAAAGATTTTGTGCGTGCCGGCCAAGCGGTGAATCTCACCACACCGGGACGCAAACGCTTTTTCCAGACGTATGAGCAGCGCATGAGTTCGCTCATCACGCATCCATTATTCGACTACAAAGTCAGCTATCGTCGGGCACTTGAGTTGCAGGCGCGACTATTGGCAAAAACACTGACGGGTGAAATCAGTGAATACATTCCCTTGATGACGAGGTGACTTATGCGCACGACCTATTTAGTTTGTTACGATGTTGCGGATGCCAAGCGGCTGCGGAAAGTGTTTAAGACCTGTGGCAATTTTGGCGACCACCTGCAATTCTCGGTGTTCGAGTGTGACCTGAATCCATCGGAAAAGGTTGAACTGGAAGCAGCCTTGGGCGAAATTATCAACCACGACGAAGATCAGGTAATTTTTGTCGGGCTGGGGCCGTCAGAAGGGCGAGGCGACCGGGTGATTACCGCACTTGGATTGCCCTACACGAAACTAGACGCGCCGTGTTATGTGGTTTGAGACGTTGGTGATCTTTGACAATTTAACCCGCGAGCGGCGAGGTGATGCAAAAAACCCCGCTGGTGCTCGCATGATGTAACAACCTTACAGTGAAAGAATAATGACGAGACCACGAGACAGTCTGGACATAAGAGCAATGCAAACAGCGCAGGCAGTCGCAATTGAAGTATTGCGGGCTTGCGCCAGAAGGAGTAACAGAGAGGCGATTTCCGCGCCCGCGCGGGCGCGGCCCCATTGAAGCTCGGAACGGGACTGCGGGAAGGTTTAGGCATTTTCAAATTTCCGCGCCCGCGCGGGCGCGGCCCCATTGAAGCTGGCGGCTTCAAACCGATGTTTGATCGTTCAAACCCGGTGTGCGCTGACGCGTGGAGCGTGGCGTTGTAATTACGGTCTGTGACCGACGACCGCGCGTTTTTGGAGTGACCGGCAGCAGCGGAGCAGTAAGTTTTTCGTAGAGCGAAAACAAATGCTCCACACGTTCGCGGTCAGACTGAAATGCTTCGGGGCGATAACATTTTTCCACGACACGATCTAGTTCGGTGTGAGCGCGGTGTAATTCCGATGGCATGGTGTTCGGGTCGTAGAGATCGGCCAACGTATTCATGCCGCGCGGTGGTAGATGTGGCTCGCGTGCAGCGATAACGGCCTGTGCTTTTTCTTCCACACGTTCGCGTTGTTTAGGTGTTGAACTTGGCCACGGAAAATTATTGTAAACAATCTGGCTTGAATACTGGTAACGACTTTCAAGGCGTCCGCCTGTATAACGCATCCAAGCCATGTGTATCACCGATGAAAGAATTCCAAATTCATATAATCGTGCGTTCGGAATAATTAAGGAACTACCGTTTGCAATAAAATTTGGGGTCAGAAAACCCAATGGCATATATGGCCGTTCCTCTGAAGAAACCTTTGGCAGCAGCAAATAGTCAGATGTTGGCTGACGAATTTCTCCAAACAATGCCGGTGTTGCGGCGAGCCTGACGGTTTCTGGCCGGCCGCTTTCGAGTCTGGCCTGCCGCACTGCCTCGATTCGACTTTGAACCAAAGCACTTCTGCGAATCAACGCTGGTGGAGCGTCAACAAGCCACAAACACCAACGCTCTGTTCCGTTAAGAAACTCCTCGCTCCCAACAAACGGACGTATGTATGGTTCAAGCTCCGGCGTTTCATCGAGAATTGCACTGCGCGTTTCACGGTTGAGAATTAAATTTCCAAGTCCTCTGTCTTCTTTGCGGCGGTCGTTTGCCATGCTGCCATAATTAATTTCAGGAACATCGCAAATCGGCTTGGCTCGTTTGAATAACAACACGTCCAACGCATCGGCCAAGTAAGGATTGATTCTTGTTACGGAGACCTTCAACGGCTCGGCTTTTGAATGTGCATACTCGAAAATTACTTTGTCGTTTCGATTAAAAGCAGCAAAGCCAATTATGACAACATGAACGTGAGCTTTGCCCCTTGCTTCGCTCATCCATGCAAAACTTCGATGAGCAAAATGAATCTGTAACGTGTATCTGCGTCGCAAGCTGCGCCAAAGGACGCCGACCTGTTCGCCCTGACTGATTGAGTTTGTCGAAACAAATGCAACACGAATGTTTGTATTGGAAATATATTCCGCTGCTTTGAAATACCATGCCGTTACATAATCAAGAACACCCGTCCCCTGATCCTCGCCAAAAATTATCGCCATGTCAGCTTTTTGCTCCGCCTTCTGCTCTTTCTTACCTACAAACGGCGGGTTGCCGAGAACGAAAGTGCATTTTTCACGCGGTAGAATTGTATTCCAATCCGTGCGAAGCGCGTTGCCTTGAACAATGTGCGGTGAGGATGTCAACGGCAGGCGGTCAATCGGCTGGCCGAAAATTTCGCTGGCCTGCTGGTTCATTTGGTGATCCATCAGCCAGAGCGCAACCTCTGCAATCCGCACCGGCCATTCGGAGTATTCGAGGCCGTGAAATTGATCCACGTTGACGATTGGCAGAAGTTGCTGCCTGCCCGCGCCGGTGGTGAGTTCGCGCACGACTTCAATTTCCAGCAAGCGGAGTTCACGGTAGGCAAGGACGAGAAAGTTCCCGCAGCCGCAGGCAGGGTCGAGAAATTGGAGTGAGCGCAGACGCTGGTGAAAAGCTTCCATGCCGGCGCGGCGGCGTGAGGAGCGGTCGGCTTTCAGTCGTTCCCATTCCGCCCACAAGTCGTCGAGGAAGAGCGAGCGCAAAACTTTCATGATGTCGCGTTCGCTGGTGTAATGTGCGCCTTGCTGGCGGCGAGCGCGGTCATCCATCACACCTTGAAAGAGCGAGCCGAAAACTGCGGGCGAGATTTTCGCCCACATGAATTCGCAGCAAAAGAGCAATGCGTCCCGCATCGCAGAATTGAAACGTGGATAGTCGAGACGTTCACCGAACAGGCCGCCGTTGACGTAGCGAAAACCGTAAAATGGATGTGTGTCTTCTATCTGCTGGTCAGCGGCGGGTTTGTTCAGCCAGTCAAAAAGTTCATTGAGCCGTGCGCCGAGGTCAGCACCGTCCGCGCGAGTTTGTGTGCGGATGAATTGAGTGAATGATTCGGGCTGGAAAATGAGCGTGTCTTCGGCGAACAGGCAGAAAAGAATTCGGACGAGCATCCGTTCCAAATCATGTCCGCTTAAACCGCCAGCCTTGAGTGCGTCGTGCAGTTCACACATCCGGCGGTAAGCTTTTTCGTTGGCCTCATCCTCGGCCTCAAATCGCACGCGCGTCTGCCCCAGCATGAAAGCGAACGAACGTATGTGGCGCGGAAGATCAGCCAGCGGAAATTCAACGCGGGAAATCGGGCGGCCAGCAAAGAGCGGGAGGTTGAGTTGTTCTTCCGGCTCAAGATCGTAAAGAACAAAGTTCGCAAAATCCGAAACGAGGACGAAACGGGGAATTTCATCGGTGCGGCCTTCGCGCGTGAGGTCTTCGATGTAACCAAACGCCTGCGTCTCGGCTTGCGACAAATCTTCGCCCCGGCTTTTGTGTTCGACGATGAGCTTACCACGCCAGAGCAGGTCAATGGCGTTGATGTTGCCTTGAAGATTGCGGACGTTGGCCTCGAACGCGGCGACGGACGCGCGACGGATGCCGAACACGTCGAAGAATTCGTTGTAGAAAGTTTGTTTGTCGGCACGCTCCGAGGTTGCGTCGCTCCAATTACGGGAGAAACGAATCGCACGGTCACGCACCTCGCTCCAAGAGAGATGTGGCATGGCTGTTCGTCTGCGCGCGAATCAGCCTGC
>JBEKZT010000012.1:0-17821 GCA_049509595.1 Verrucomicrobiota bacterium | reverse complement strand
TGCTGCCAGCCGCCGCCGCCCTTGGATTTGCCCTGGCCGCCGCCGTTCGGATGATCCACCGGATTCCGCGCCACGCCGCGCGTGATACCGCGATGACCGCGATGCCGCGTGCGACCCGCTTTGCCTAAAATAATATTTTCGTGCTCGGTGTTTCCGACCTGGCCGATCGTCGCGTAGCACTCCTCGCTGATCTTACGGATTTCGCCGGAAGGCAAACGGATTTGCGCGTAGCCTTCGTCACGCGACATCAACGTCGCCGAACCGCCCGCCGAACGAACCATCTGTCCGCCGCGACCGGGAGTGATTTCCAAATTGTGAATCGCCGTGCTGACCGGAATCGCCTTGAGCGGAAGCGCATTGCCGATTTCCGGCGGCGCTGTCGGACCACTTGAAATTTTTGCGCCAACGACCACGCCGACCGGCGCGATGATGTAACGCTTCTCGCCGTCCGAATAATCCAGCAGCGCCAGACGCGCCGAACGCATCGGATCATATTCGATCGCCGAAACCGTCGCCTGCACGCCGTGCTTGTTGCGCTTGAAATCCACGAGGCGGATTTTCTGCTTGTGACCGCCGCCGATGCCGCGCGCAGTCACGCGACCGTAATGGTTGCGTCCGCCGGATTTTTTCCGCGTGACGACCAGCGACTTCTCCGGCGTCGTCTTCGTGATGTCGCTAAAGTCCGCGATCGTGATGTATCGCGTGGACGGCGTTAGCGGTCTAAAATGTTTAACTGGCATAAATGCAAAAGTTTTTTATCAGCAACTTCGAAGTCGGCGAGCCATCAATCCTGTTTCTGTGGGAAATCAGTTATCGGTCCGCAAACATGCTGTCCTGACGACCTTACGGGCGACGAGGAGCGCGTAAACTATCAGACGCAAAATAGAACGCAAGCGCTTTTTTGAAGTTTTTTGGGACTCTCAAGATTCCGGATTCCGTTTTCAACGGTCAATCCCCGGCAATTTTATTCAGCAAAGGCCGGATTTCCTTCAATTTCAGAAATTCTCCCGGCGTGACCACCCGCACATCCTCGTAACTTTTGCGGTCAAAATGCCCGCGCGCAGTGTTCACCGTCACAAGAAAATCCACTTCCGCCGACAGCGCGCATTCGAGAAAGCGATTGTCCGGCTCGTGGCGGATGACATTCAATTCCGTCAACGGATGACAAAAGCGGCAGACCTCTGTGATTTCCGCCAGCAGATCGGGGCGATCCTGCAAAACGTCGTCATATTCATCAAACATCGCCGGACTGACCCACATCTCGACCAATCCCGTCCGCGCAAGTTCAAAAATCAAAGCCGCCGCGTTGTTATCGGAAGAAAACGTCGCCAGCTTCAGGATGCAAGTGTCAAGGACGACTCTCAAGGTAAGGTTTGGCCCGGCGCAAAGCGCGCAAGCGCCGCCGCTTCTCGACAAAAGCCACCGCTTCCGGCGCGCTCATGGTCTTGCCGCGATTTTCGCGGTGTGCGCGCGCCAATGCCGGAGACAGGCTGAAGTGAATCACTCTGCCTTCGATGATTGCCGTTGCTCGCATATGTTTGAAAGTAACTCGGTTAAAATTGAAAAACAAGCGGGAGTTTTTCTGAATAATTTCAGGCGGGTTTCAATGCCGGAACTGCAACTGCTTGCTGACCTTGGCCAGACGTTTCTCCCAATCGCCTTTGTGCGCCAGCGGATCGGCGTCCGTGCCCCAGAGTTTTTTCACCATCTCGCGCTGCGGCACGAACGGACATTTCGCCTTCGGATTTTTGTGCGCGTCATCAAGTTGCCGTAACGCCAGTTGAGCACCGGTCATCAAAGGAATTTTATCAATCTTAAATTTCTCGATTAATATTTTCTGGGCGGTTTGCGCCGCTTCGTCCAGCGCCCCCCATCGCTCAGCCTGTGTGCGACCCCATAATGTCGGCTGCGTGTCGAGTTTTTCCAGATTCCAAAATGCGATGCGGATTTGGCGAACCATTTTTGTCTGTCCAGCCATGATGCTGCGAAACATTTCTTCGAGTTCTGAATTGATTATTGAGTTCTGAAACTGCGGATGCTGGAAACGATGGCTGCCGCCGACTTCGCTGAAATCTTCAAAGCGAATCGTCAGCGACAATTCGCGCGCCTGCATTTGCTCGCGCCGCAACTGGCCGACCAGCCGCGTCGCCTCGCTCAATGTGAACGTCAGCGCGGCCTCGTAATCCGGCTCGTCATACGGCAGCGTCGTGTTGCTGGAAATCGTCGTGCGATCCTTGACTTCGAGCAGCAGCAGCTCGTTCCAGAGTCCGTTTGAAAAAAGCCAGAGTTGCTGTCCCCAGATGCCAAATTTTTGTTTCAGCAAAGTCGAAGGCAATTTTGCGACGTCACCAAACGTTTGCGTGCCGAGCGCAGCCAGCGCGCGTTGACGGTTTTTGCCGAGACCGGAAAGTTCGCGCACGCAACGATCTTTCAGAAATTCCTTTTCATCGCCGGATTTGATTTCGATGAAGCCAGGCTTGGCAGCGTCCGTCGCCAGTTTGGCGAGCCGCGAGGAATTGGCGAGTCCGGCGGAAACGGGCAGTTTTACCTCGCGCAAAATCCGCGCGCAGATTTCCTGCACATATTTTTCCGGCGTCGCGTCGCGCCAGACGTGCTTGTCCATCGTCGTGAAATCCAGGAAGCCTTCATCAATCGAAATCGGCACGAGCGTCGGCGCATATTCCTCGAGCACACGAAACATCTTTGCGGAGAGCTCGCGATATTTGTCATAGTGCGGTCGGCACAGAACGCCGCGCGGACAAAGCCGTTTTGCCTCGAAACATGCCATGCCGGTTTTGACGCCAAATTTTTTCGCCGCGCGATTCGCGGCAATCACAATGCCGTCCCCTCGCCGACCGCCGCCGACCCACACGGCGCGGCCTTGCAATTTTTCATCAAGCGCAATTTCGCAACTGGCGAAGAAGCTGTCGCCATCCACATGCAAAATTCGATTGGGGGCTTTTACGTTCACGGACAAACTCTAATTGAACCTAAATTCAGACCGTGTCAAATCCTTGCACGATGGCATGGACAATAACTGTCCAACCTTTGCTTTTAATTTATTCGCTTCAACCCTGTTCAGCTTTTGGCAGCGTAAAGAAAAATGTCGCGCCTTTGCCGAGTTCGCTTTTCACCCAGACAATGCCACCATGATTTTGAACAATGTGTTTAACGATGGACAAGCCGAGTCCTGTGCCGCCTTGCTCGCGCGAGCGCGCCTTGTCCACACGATAAAACCGCTCGAACACACGGTCGAGCGACTCGGGCGGAATGCCGGGACCATCGTCTTGCACAAAAACTTCAATCTTACCGTCATCGGTTTTTTCCCCGCCGACGACAACCATGCCTTGCGCCCGACCGTATTTGATGGCGTTGTCCACGAGATTGGCGAGGACTTGATCAAGCCGGTTTACATCCGCCGTCGCGGCAAGTTCGGGCAATTTGTTGACGAGCTTAATATTTTTGTTGTCGGCGGGCGGTTTCAAATCATTAAAAATTTTTTCAACGAGTGGACGCAGCGCGACCGGCTGTAAATTCAATTTGATACGCCCGGATTCGAGCGCGGAAATGGTAAGCAAATCCTGAATGAGCAAGTCGAGCCGTTGAGCGTTACGTTCGATGATCTTGAGAAAACGTTCAGCGACTTCTGGATTGTTGCGCGCGCCATCAATCAACGTCTCGACGTAGCCTTTGATGAGCGAGAGCGGCGTGCGTAGTTCATGGCTGACATTGGCGACGAATTCCTCGCGCGTGCGCTCAAGCTGCTTGAGCCGCGTGAGATCGTGAAAAACGAGAATCGTGCCTTCGCGTTCGCCGGCGGCATTGAAAATGGCGGCGGCGTTGACCTGCAACCAGCGCTCGTTTAATTCCGGCAACTTAAGCTCGTAATCGAAAACCTGTCCTTGCGCTTCGACACGATTCACCAGCTCGGCGAGTTCGTGCAGACGCAACGCTTCCAGAATGGTTTTGCCGCGCAACTCGGCTTTCAGTCCAAAAAGCTTTTTGAAGGCGCGGTTGGCGAGATAAATCCGGCGGTTGCGGTCGAGCAACAGCAGACCTTCGAGCATCGAATTGAAAAGAACTTGTTGCTGCGCCTGTGCTTCAATGGTGGTTTGCTTTTGCCGTCGTTGAAAATCTTCAACATCAGCCTGCACTTGCCGCTGGTAACGGCGGAATTTTTGTCGCCACCAAAAAAAAATTCCAATCACGGCGACAACGGCGATGATTGCGATAAAACGCCACATTACTCCACGAAGCGATAACCGACGCCGCGGACGGTGTCCAGATGCTTCGACGCCGCGCCAAGTTTTTCACGCAAACGGCGCATGTGCGTGTCCACGGTGCGCGTGTCAATAAGACTGTCGTATTCCCACACGTCGCGCAGCAGGTGATCGCGTGACTGCACACGCCCGGCGCGTTGGGCGAGCACGGTGAGTAATTTAAATTCCGTCGCCGTCAATTCAATCGTCTTGCCGCGCCAGCTCGCCAAATGTCGCGGCACATCAATGAGCAAATCGCCAAAGCGCAATTGTTCGCGCGGTTTTTCCCCGACTTGACCACGCACGAGAATTTTTTTTATGCGAAGCAACAATTCACGCGGACTGAATGGCTTCGTCAAATAATCGTCCGCGCCGAGTTCGAGTCCGAGCACACGGTCAATTTCCGCCGCCTTCGCGGTAAGCATAATGATGGGCACGCGCACTGTGGCCGGATCGAGCCGCAAGACTTTGCACGCTTCAAAGCCGTCCATTTCCGGCAGCATCACATCAAGGATGATCAAGTCCGGCGGCTGCGCGTGCGCTTTTTTCAACGCCTCCGCGCCATCAGCCGCGGTGTTGACCGTGTAACCCGCCTGCTTCAGGTTGAACTCGATCAACTCGACCACTTCCGGCTCGTCGTCCACGACTAAAATTCGCGGCTTCACGTTGGCTTGCATAACATGTGCGAAATCGTCACACAATTTTAATCTCAAGTCTTGTGACAACCGCGTGACAATTTTGTGACGATTCGATTCTGCTTTTGCGGTGGGAAAAATTCTATAGCCTTCGCCCATGCCGATTCCGGTCATCAACATCGCCCAAATGCGCGAATGGGAAAACGTCACTTGGGCCGCAGGTCAGACTGAAGCTGAAGTTATTCGTCGCGTTGGCAAAAAAATCGCCAAGCGCGCGCGTAAACTCACCCGCTCCGACGATGCAATTCTGATTCTTGCCGGTAAAGGTCACAACGGTGAAGACGCCCGCGCTACGCGCGAACATTTGAACAACCGGCGCGTTGAAACACTAGACGTTGCTTCGCCGGAAACTGATTTGGCTAAACTCGAACAATCCCTGCGCGAAAAACCCGCGCTCATCATTGACGGTTTGTTTGGCATCGGCTTGAACCGCGCCCTCGACGACGGCTGGAAAAAATTCATCACGGTAATCAACGGGTCCAGAATTCCTGTTCTTTCCGTGGACGTTCCGTCCGGTTTGAACGCCGACACCGGCGAGCCGCAAGGCGCGGCGATTGAAGCCGTCATCACGTTGACCATCGGCGCGCCGAAAACCGGAATGCTCGCGCAGAACGCTTGGCCGTTTGTCGGGCAACTCGAAGTTTTGAACGATGTTGGTTTAATCCCCTGCCCGTTCGCGACTGAATTAAATTGGATCGTGCCGGAAGATTTTCAGGATTTTCCCCCGCGTCGGGCGGCGGCGAGCCATAAAGGTTCGTTCGGGCATTTGTCCATTATCGCCGGCAGTTTTGGATTTCATGGCGCGGCGATTCTCGCGGGTCGCGCAGCACAACGCGCCCGGCCCGGACTTGTCACATTGCTCACTCAGGAAAATGTTTATCACGTCGTGGCGTCGCAATTGCAAGCCGTCATGGTCAATGTTTGGAAACCGGAAACGAAACTGCCGGAATCCGCAGGCGCAATTTTGATCGGCCCCGGTTTGGCCGCGCCGAATCTGGCGGACGAAATGAAGGCGCTAACGCGGCGGCTTTGGCGCGATTTGAAATCGCCGATGATTGTGGATGCGAGCACGCTGGACTGGCTGGCAAGTCACAATTTGGCGAAAGACCTGACTCGCGTCGTCACGCCGCATCCGGGCGAGGCCGCGCGGATGCTCAACACAACGGTGCAACAAGTGCAGGCGAATCGCGCACAGGCCGTACGCGAGATTTCGCGACGCTTCGGCAATTGCTGGGTCGTGCTAAAAGGACACCAAACGCTCATCGGGCGGAGCGCCGGGGAAATTTTTGTGAATCCGTCCGGCAATCCGTTTCTCGCGCAAGGCGGCAGCGGCGACGTGTTGTCGGGTTTTCTCGCAGGCCTGCTCGCACAGCCCGAATTGCAAAAAAACGCCGGTAAGACCATTCGCTTTGCCGTCTGGCAGCATGGAAGCACGGCGGACAAATTGCAGGCGACACAAAAAAACTGGGTCATTGAAGATTTGCTGGCTGAACTCGGCAGGGGTGTTTAACTCACACAATCACACATCTTCTGTCCACCAAATCGGAGCAACTCCACTTTTATTGGGCAGGCATTTTCGTCATATGGCGGGGGTCTAATTTTTTGAGCCGCCGTTCAACAATTCCTTCACAGTTTCCTGAACGTGTTCAGGAGTTGAATCGGGCGGAAGCGGCGCGCCGAATTTCACGCTGACCGGATACGGAAATTTTCGCGGCCATTTCCAAAAAAACTTTCCGCCGGCAAAACTGAAAATACTGCCCCACAAACCAGCCAGTGCAACCGGCACAATCGGCGCGGTGACATTTTTCATGATGCGCTCGAAGCCGCGATGGAATTCGTTCAGTTCGCCGGTGCGAGTAATGCCGCCTTCGGCAAAAATGCAGACGACGTGGCCATCGCAAATCACGTCGCGGGCGGTTTGCAATGACTGGAGAAGCTCGCGCGGATTGGGCGCGGGCGAAACGGGGATGAGTCCGAGACTTTCTCTGAAGGGTTTCATCCACCATCGTTCGTAATAATTTTTGTCTATAATGAACCAAACCTGACGGTCGGTCGCGGCCATGAGCAACGGCGCGTCCACAAAAGAAACGTGATTGCAGACGAACAGCGCGCCGCCTTTTTCGGGAATGTTGTCGCGGCCTTCAATGCGAATCCGATAAAGTGTGCGCGTCAAAACCCAGAGCACCAACCGGATCAGCGCGTCCGGCAAAAGAATCACCGCCAAAATTGCCCCGGCCAGAGTCAGCGCGCCGCCGGATAAAAAAATTTGCCGCGGATTTAATTGCGCCATATCCGCGAGCAGATAATACACGCCTGAAGCCAGAAAAATTCCAACGAAAGAGAGCAGGTTTGCCGCCGCCAGGACCTCGCCCTTTTTGGTTTTGTCGGGACGATGCTGCAAGAGCGCGGAAACAGGCACGATGAAAAATCCGCCAAAAAATCCAAGCAACGCCAGCCAAACCAACACGGCGGGGATTGACAGGTTCGGAATCGCCAGCAGTGCCGAAGTAATTGAAAGTCCGAATGCGCCGAAGGGCACAAGCCCGTATTCAATTTTCCCGCCGGAAAGATAACCGGCGGCCACGCTGCCAAGACCGATTCCCAAGGCAAGTGCAACATTAAGCAATCCGATTTTGGCTGCGTTCACGTGCAACACATTCGCACCGTAAAAAAACAGGTTCAGCATCAGCAACGCACCGAGAAAATTGAAATAGGTGTTGCCGGCAAAGGCGAGTGCGAGCGGGCGATCATTACGAACCGCATGCAACTGTTCAAATACCTGGCCGATGAGATTGTCGCGGAATTTTTTCGCCGGATCAGCCGCCGGCACGCGCGTGATGCCGAGACTCGCGATCAAACCGGCCAGCGCAAGCGCGACGAGAATCACGCCCGACCAAATTTGTTTTCCGCCGAAACATACGGCCATGAACGCAGCGGTGACGGTGCCAAGAATAATGGCGGTGAACGTCCCGAATTCAAGCAGGCCATTGCCCCATGACAGTTTTTTTTCCGGCAACAATTCCGGCAGCAGGCCATATTTAGATGGGCCGAAAAATGCGCTGTGAACGCCCATGAAAAAAACGGAGGCAAGTTCCATCGGCAGATTTTTCAACGCGAGCGCGGCGGTTGCAAACAGCATGACAAAAATTTCAAAATTTTTAACGCCGATGGTGACGCTGCGTTTGCTGTATTTGTCGGCCAGAAATCCGCCGGCCATGGAAAATAAAATGAACGGCAGTGAAAACAGCGCGCCGACGAGTTCGCCGATGTGATGTTGTTGCGCGAGCGGCACGCTCATCCCAAGAATCATGAACACGACCAGATTTTTGAGGACATTGTCGCTGAACGCGCCTTGAAATTGAGTGACGAAAAGAGACCAGAAGCCACGGCACGAGGACGGTGTTTCTTTTAAATTCTCCAGCATCGGAGCGGAGTTAACCACCAATGTTTTGAGCGGGCAAGTTTTGCGTTTTTAATTCTGGAAATTCGTCAAAGGCTCCAAGCCGACTGAAAAATCTTGGAAAACATGATTTATGTTTCAGAATTGAAACGTGATTCGCTTTGAAGCCAGCCGTTATCGGACTGCATTTGTCTGTTTGCTCATCTTTTTCGCCACGCTGTCAATTTACTGGCCGGTTCGTCATTACAACTTTGTCGAGTTCGACGACCCGGATTACGTCTTCGACAACACCGTGGTGCGCGCGGGATTAACGCATTGGGGACTTGTCTGGTCTTTTGTGGATGCGCACTCGGCCAACTGGCACCCGCTCACGTGGCTCTCGCACATGCTTGATTGCCAGCTTTTCGGACTGAACACCGGAGCGCATCATTTGGTCAATGTGCTGTTCCATTGCGCCAACGCCGTTTTGCTGCTCCTGCTGCTCAATTCATTGACCAGCACCTTTTGGCGAAACGCATTCATCGCATCCGTATTTGCCTTGCATCCGTTGCGGGTGGAATCAGTCGCGTGGATTTCGGAGCGCAAAGACGTTTTGAGCGGCTTTTTTTTTATGCTGACGCTTTTGGCCTACGTTCGCTACGCCAGATGGCCGATTCAAAATGCTTCTGAACAAACAAAGCCGCCCGCAATTATTCCCCGTTCTGATTTTTACAAACTGTCGCTCTGCTTTTTTGTTTTGGGACTTCTTTCCAAGCCGATGCTGGTGACCGTGCCGCTGGTTCTGCTGCTGATTGATTTCTGGCCATTGAACCGCTTTGAGAGTTTAAATCAATTGCCGACGGCTTCCCGAAGAGAAACCGCCCGAAGTTTGTTGTTGGAAAAAGCTCCCTTTATCTTTTTTGCCATCGTTTTCAGCGTGATTACCTATTTGGTTCAGAAATCAGGCGGCGCGCCGGCTTCTGTAAAGTTTACGGATTACTTTTTCCAGATCGAAGGCGTGTTGATGAATTATCTCGGTTATCTCGAAAAAATTCTTTGGCCTGAAAATCTGTCTGTTCTTTATTTGCGTCCTGAAAATGTGGGCGTCGGGCTATTGATTTTTGCCACTTTGATTTTGTCGGCCATTTCAATTGTCGCCGTTGTAAATTCTCGGCGCCGACCTTATTTACTTTTCGGCTGGCTGTGGTTTCTTGTCATGCTTTTCCCAGTCAGTGGAATTGTTCAGATCGGACGACAATCCATTGCAGACCGTTATACTTATCTGCCTTCGATTGGTCTGGCAGTGATGTTGACCTGGGGCGTTGTGGAATTGGCCGAATTTTTATTTTCGCCAAAAATCCGGCGAATTTGTTTTTCCCTTGCTGCGGCGGGAATCCTGTCGGCTTGCGGAATTGTAACGCGTCATCAACTCACTTATTGGCAAAACACTGAAACGTTAATGAATCGTGCCCTAGAGTTGAATCCCAAAAATTATGTCGCGCACAACAACCTTGCATTTTATTTTTTACGACAAGGAAAAAGACAGCTTGCCATAATGCACTTTAAACGCGCGCGCGAACTTGGTCGGGAAGTTTCTGATAATTCCAACCGTGCTGTTTCTGACGGCAAATGAAAAAAAGATGATGGTGAAAGATTTTCCAAATGCTGCTTGCAATAAAAACCAAAAATCATTAAAAAACACTTATGGCTTTGCCATTTTGGAACGGCGACTTTAGAAAAAAACGGGATCAGATGATAGCGGTTGATTTGGGCAGCCGCACAACGAAAGCCGTGCTTTTGGAACGGCGAGGCGAGGTGTTGGTCTTGACCCGATATGCGCTGCTCGACGCGCCCGTCTATGAAGGAAAACTTTCCCCTGAACTGCTGGCCGAACATTTAAGAACGGTAGCCGGAACACTGGACACTAAAATAAAATTTGTAACGCTGGCAATCGGCCTAGATGACGCAGTTGTTCGGCAGGTGGAATTACCCCAAATTCCCAAGGACGAGATGCGGATGGTGGTTAAAAACAACACTAAAGGTTATTTGCAACAGGATTTGCCGCGCTACGTCTTCGACTGTCACATCTTTCCACCCAAGCCGGGGGCCAACTTGAATGAAACACAAAAACCCGGCGTAATTCCAAAATTGAAAGTACTCGTAGCAGGCGCGAAGGAACAATCCATTGCAGAGTTTTTGACGGCAATTAAAGAAGCCGGGCTGGTGGCCGATCACATTGTTCCAGGATTGATTGGTCCAGTGAACGCATTTGAAATGGCCATGCCCCAGGCGTTCGCGAACGAATCGGTTGCTTTGGTAGACATTGGTTTTAAACATTCGTCGATTTGTATTTTAGATCAGGGCGAGTTGATATTGAGCCGTGTAGTGAGTATTGGCGGTGACAGACTGACTGCTGGGCTTGCAGATACGATGAAAATCACCTATGGTGAAGCCGAAGGAATTAAAGTAGGTACGGCTCTGGAAGCAAAATCTTCCATTGAAAATCAAGTTGTCCCATTGGGACGTGAACTGCGAGCATCACTGGACTTCTTTGAAAATCAGTATGACAAGCCCATTACTCAAGTCTATATCAGTGGCGGGTCGGCGCGATCCGAATTGATAATGGAAACGTTGCACAGCCAATTGGTTGTGGAATGCAAAACATGGAGTCCAACTACATTTCTCCAACTGGCATTATCTGGACAACAGGCCGTGGATATTGAACAGGTCAGCCCTCAATTAGCCGTAGCAATCGGTGCCGCGCTGGCCGCCATTTGATTTATGCCCATACACATTAATTTGCTCGCTGAAGCCCAAGCCGCTGAAGATCTGCGGCGACGAAATCCAGTAAAGCGCGCTATTTTTGCAGGTTCACTGCTTGTGGCGTTGACATTGGTGTGGAGCAGTTCAATTCAGCTTAAAACCATGCTGGCAAATAGCAGCCTCAATGCCGTGGAATCAGAAATTGCAAGCCAAACAAATGAATATGATCATGCGGTGTCAAGTCAGAAGAAGGTGAATGAAGCAAAAAGCAAACTGTCGGCATTACAAAAATTAAGTGCCAGCCGTTTTTTGCAAGGCAATCTTCTTAACGCTCTCCAGCAATCTACAGTGGATGGCGTCCTATTGACTCGGTTGCATCTGGAACAATCATATTTTTTAACTGAAGGAACCGCAGCTCAATCAAGCGGCGATAACCCCATGCCCGGAAGGCCTGCCACTGTCACTGAAAGAATCTTACTCTTGCTGGATGCACAAGATTCGAGCGCCAATCCGGGCGACCAGGTCAACAAATTCAAAGATGCCATCGGCAATCAATCTTACTTCAAAACCATGCTAGACCCAAAAAACGCCATCCGCCTAGCGGATTTATCAGCACCGCAAATGGGTCCTGATGGGCGCCAATTCGTATTGTTTACACTGGAATGTCATTTTCCTGAATACACTCGATGAACAAATTATCCAAAGAAAAGACAAATCAACTTATACTCGTTGCCGCGGGCACCGTGGTGGTGGTGGCGATAATTATTTTCGGATTAATCCGGTCGCAATATCATTCGCTGTCCCAAATCAAAAACGATACGAGCGCTGCACAAACACAACTTCAAAATATCAAAGACACCATTAAACGCTCCGACACCGTCGAGGCAGAATTGATTGATGCCTCTTATAATTTGACTCAAGGTGAACAGGATATGGCTTCTGGCGATGTTTACGCCTGGATCTATGACACTATCCGCCGTTTCAAGTCCCAATCCCAATATAAAGACGTGGATATTCCTCAAATTGGCCAGCCGGAAATTGGCGACGTATATCTGTTGCCAAATTTCCCCTACAAACAAGTAAAATTCGTTGTCAGCGGCACTGCTTTTTATCATGATTTTGGCAGGTTTGTGGCCGATTTTGAAAACAGTTTTCCACATACGCGTCTGATTAACCTGACACTCCAGCCGGCCGGCACGGGCAACGAGAAACTTTCCTTTAGCATGGACATCGTTGCGCTGGTGAAACCAAATTCCACAACGTCCAAATGAAATCACCCATTCATTCATCACTCAGCATAGTAACTTCCCTCTTTGTCTCTGCCATGATGATATTACCATTATTGGCGGATGATGAAACCACTGAGGCGCCAAAATCAGTTTTTAACCTTCCAACAAGTTCCAAGGAAGGCCGCGACCCGTTTTTTCCAAACTCAATGAGACCCTATGAAGCGGCTTACAATGTAACTCACACAGGCGTATCCGCTCTTGTTTTGAGAGGCTTTTCTGGTCCAGCGAACCATCGTCTCGTTATCATTAATAACCATACATTTGGTGAAGGCGATGAAGAAGATGTCACCACACCCGCTGGCCGAATTCGAGTTCTTTGTGTTGAGATTAGAAATGATTCGGTACTTGTTGAAGCCGATGGTCAGCGCGAGGAGTTGACCTTTTCGACATCACAATAGTTTTTTAATTTGAAATTTTTAAAAAAGTCTTGGCATAACAAGTAAGTCAAGGCAATATAACTGTAAATAGGCTTAATGGAGTTAAATCGGAAGACCAAAAGTTAACAAAATGAAATCAAAAAAAATTGCCATTGCACTGATTTTTGGACTCGCACTGTATCAGTTTGCGCTGGGCCAAACGAACACTGCTGTTACGAATCAACCCACCCCCGCTGCGGCCAGCGCTGCCGATACCAACGAAGCGGCTCAAACGATGAGCGCCATGAGCAATGCCCTAGCCGCGGTTACAAATACCGTCACGACCAACGCCACCGCTTCCAATGTAACGGTCAATGTAAGTGTTATCATCACCAATGGAACGGCCAGCGCTGCCGGGAGCAATCAACCCGCAGAACCGATGAGTGCCATGAGCAATTCACCTTCCAGCGTGGGCTCGAGCAACGAAGCCGCCGGTGTCATCGAAACGAATCAGCCAACTAACGCCATGGCCGTGACCAGCAATCAAATGTCCGGTACGACAGAAACAAATATGGCAGGAACAAATTTGACGTCCGAGGCAGTTGACACCAATGAGACGGTCGCCGAGAGCATTCCGTTAATACAATTCCAAGACGTGCCGATAAGAACAGCCATTGAAAATCTGGCTCGTCAGGCGGGCATTAACTATTTGCTGGATCCAAAAATTGATTACGGCCAACCGGATCAAAACGGCCAGATCAAACCAGAGCCCGAATTGTCCATCCGTTGGGAAAATGTGACTGCCGAGCAGGCGCTTTTGGCATTGCTAGACAATTACGGTCTTCAATTAGTTGAAGATAAAAGAACTTCAATTGCGCGTATTACCATAAAAGACCCGACCGCCCCGCCGCCGCTTTTCACCAAGGTGATTCAACTGAAATACGCCGCGGTGTCAAACATGGTGACAGCGGTTGAGAATACGTTGAGCGATAAGCGCAGCAAAGTGGTGCCGGACTCGCGCACCAGCCAGCTTGTGGTTGTCGCCACCGAGCCTGAGCAGGATGCCGTCAGCACACTTGTCGATGAACTCGACAAACCCACCCGTCAAGTCTTGATTGAAACCCATTTAATCGAAGTCACAACCGATCCAACCACTTCCAAAGGCGTTGATTGGACCGGCACTCTTGCGGCGCAAAACATCTCTTTCGGAAATGGGATATTAAACGGAAATGCATTTTCGTCATCATCAACCGCCATTCCTGGAGCGACTGTGACCTCTACCACGACTTTACCGGGCGGACGGACGATTACGACTTCCAGCACTCCAAGTTCGAGCACCGCCACAACGTTGAATTCCGAGCCGCAAAGTTCAATTAACCCCGGCGGCTTCATGGTCAACACGCTCAGCGGGTTGACGCCTGATATCGGTTTCCTCAACGCCGACGGCTTGCATGCGGTGCTCTCGTTTCTAAACTCGTCTTCCGATGCACAGGTCATTTCCACTCCGCGCATTGTGACACTGGATAATGAGGCTGCAAATATTTCCGTCACACGCGCGTTCCCGGTCTTTAATATCACCGCCGGCACGCAAGGTTCGCCGGGCGGTTCGCAAGTCGCCTATACTAATGTTGGCACCATTCTGGATGTTACTCCGCGCATATCCGCCAATAATTATATTTGGCTTAAGGTTGTGCCGCAGGTTTCAAGTTTTTTTGGAAAAGATACCGAAACCATCGCCGGTGCTATTTATCAAGCCGATGTATTTGATTATCGCTCGGTCACGACCCAGGTTCTTGTCCCCAATGCTAATACACTTGTCATGGGCGGCTTGGTTAATGACAATCCTGAAGCCGCTTACACCAAAGTGCCGGTCTTGGGAGATATTCCCATTCTTGGATACGCTTTTCGCTCAGAAAATAAATCCTTGGCTAAGGACAATCTTTTAATTTTTATCACTCCCTCAATCCTGAATGATTCAGACTTTCAGCCTACTGAAACCAGTTTCCTCAAATCGGAGCCGGTCGTGGAAAAGGGTGATTTTATACACCCAAATTCATTGTGGGACAGCTCCAAACCGCATGACTGGAGCAATCCCAACAATGGAACGAATTCAGTACGTCCTGATTACTATGACAAAGCAGTGGGTCCGGCGACGAACTCAACCACTTCAGTTGATGTTTCAACCAGACCATGACTTTTGGAAATAGCAGGTTAGTTTTAATTAGATGATTATCTCTAGTGAAATTGATGGAGTGTGATATGTTGTTAATCTGTTAAAATATGAATGAACCAATTAACGCAATCAATTTCGGAGCGGGCATGCAAAACTGATCCATGCATTGATGACTGTTAAAGGCAAATTGACCCATGATAACCAAGACTTTCAAGTTCCCGTCCCGGATTTTTGGACTGACACACAAGTCCATCGCCGTGGCTACTGCATGTCTGCTATTTACTGCTGCTAATCTTGTGGCGCAGGTGGTGGTTGACACTTTAAGCGGTGGCCCCTCTGAAGCAGATCCTTATTCCTATTTTGGATATTCAGATGGCGATACCGCCAGCGAAGCGCAATTTCACACGCCGTCAGGGATTGTGGCGGACAGCTCGGGGAATTATTTATTGGTGGCAGATCGCGACAATAATGCGATCCGTATTCTCGATTTATCAGCAGGCCAAACTGAAACTCTCTACGTCGGTAATACCAACTCCATTAACAAACCGGTTGGTGTCGCGCTTGACACTTCGGACGATGTTTTCGTCTTGAATGAAGGTAATGGAAACAACGGAACGGTTGTTGAAATTGACAATTTCGGTGATGTGATCGCGACAAATATCAGTGGACTGACAAACGCAGGAGGCATTGCGCTGGACGATGTTGGCAACATCTATGTAACTGCGGGCAATTCGCTATTCCATATCGCCGGCACCACTATTACACCGGTTGTAACGATTACCAATGCCGGTGCCGCTTTGCAGGGACTTGTCGTCAAGCAAGAAAACCCGAATAATGGTTTGATTGCTGTTTGTGATTCCGGACGCAATGGGGTTTTACTCGTTAATCCAACCTCTGGTGTCGTCACCACCAATGCCGGTTTTCATGGAGCGGGCGACTTTCCGGATGGAACAGACTTGGCATCGGCTGCAAACGCCAAATTTAACCAGCCAATGAGCGTAGCCGAAGTGGGCGACGGAAGTCTAATTGTCACTGACTACGGCAACGGTCGTGTCAAGGTAGTGCGCGCCAGTGACGGTGCCGTGACCAATCTCTATGCCGTCACTCCCAATGACTGGACAGCCCCCTACCCTGGTTGGGTTGATGGAACTGTCATGGTGCCGGATACGCTTGGCGGTGTCGCAGCACGTCTGCCTTTTGGCGTGGCTTTCTCGCCCGACGGCACGGTTTACGTGACTGAAGATTATTATCATATCATCCGCAAAGTCACCGGTGGTGGTTTCCCTACGCCACCTCCACCGCCACCGGCACCGCCAGCACCGAGAATTGGCTGGGTGGATTTTGAAGGAAATGATGAGACTGGATTCTTTTCCGTGCTCCATCCCGTCACCACGGAAACTTTCAACAATGACACGTTAATTGAAATTGATCCCGGCACAAACGGCGTCCAGACGTATTACACGGCAGCAGCAACCCCGAACGTGGGAAATCCCGGCCCCAACAACAACGACGGCAATCCGCCGCCTTATGAAGACGGCAAACCGGCCAATGAAGTGCAGCCTTTGATTGTGCCAAGCGTGCCGGACCTGACGATTAAGGCGGTAAATTACAACTCCGATGGCGTCAGTGGACCCATTGTTTCAGCAGAATTTATATTTCAAGTGGCAAACCCAACGATTACGGGAAACAACGCCTCCTCATTTACCATCAGTGACGTAACGAGCAACGTGGTGTTTTATTATACCACGGATGGCTCCACCCCGACCAACGATGGTTCGGGCACCGCCATCGGGCCGATCACAAACAATCCGGCGACAATTTCACTCAGCTTGAGCAGTAACATAACATTTCAGGTTCGCGCCTTTCGCAACGGCTATTTTCCGAGCGTGGCCGGGGCGGCTACAACTGTTTTTTCATCTTCCAATTTTGTGCCGAACACCATCAGCTTTGGTTTCGCCTCAGGCGAGGCCTCCAGCGATTTTGTCGCGTCGCCCGGCCAGACTTTTTACGCCCCGGTCACCCTGTCACCGCTGCCGAGCACGGTTATTTATAGTTTGCAGTTCAACCTGACCGTTACCAATGTCAGTCCTAATCCCAACGCAGTTGTGCCGGGTGGATATGGATTTACATCCATGCTGGTCCAGCCCGATCCCACAAATTCAGATTTAGTAATACCCATTCAGGCGGAGGGGTTCAACGGGACTACCTTGGTTCCTTTGATATTCGAAAACGATTCAGAGAATCTGCTTGGCGTGGCCTGGCTGGAACGCTATTCCGAGACGAATCTTTACCCCACCAAGTCACAGGATTTGATAGCAGAATCACAGGCGCATGACACTGTCTTTTACGCAGTCAACGGACAGGTTATCTTGGGTGGTTTTAATTTCTCAGTCCCGTCAAAAGCCGTGCCCGGTCAGACCTACCAGATTCAGATTGGCCGGCCGTCGGCAACCTCTGACGGCATCGGCGCGCCGGGTTCGGATGTGGCGATTTACGCACCGACGAACGGCTCGCTAACAAACGGTTTGCCACTCAATGCGACCAAAATTGTGACCGTCGGTTCGCGCCAATATATTGCTGGCGACTGCTCTCCGTTCCGCTGGTTCAACGCCGGCGACTTCGGCGACACCAACTTGGATAATGCTGACGTCGAGCAGGTGTTTCAGACGGCGGCTTATGGTTTGAGTGCACCGCCGACGAGCAGTGATTTCTTAGACAGCATGAATTCCTGCGGCGGGCTTGGAACTTTCATTAATGGTTATTATGTGCCCACCTCCAACTTACCCGGGCCACCCCCACCCCCATCCCCACCCCCGTATGACGGCAACGACACGATGATCAATCTAATGCGCTTTGGCGACGCCAGTGGCACACCCAATGAAACTGCTAACTTTTTAGATGTGAACG
>JBEKZT010000119.1:0-6483 GCA_049509595.1 Verrucomicrobiota bacterium | reverse complement strand
GTCCGCAGCAAACGCGCCGGCACTTCAGCGATTACGCTATTTTGAAGCTCCAAAAAAAGCGGTTCGCGCCTGATCACGCCGTATTTGTATCCGAGGTAAACCAGCGGATTCCGCAAGTTGCGGAAAATGTTACGCTGGCGTATGAGTTTTCTGAACATAAATAGATTCAACGAAGCAGCCGGAAATTTCGATGCACGCCGATTTCGATTCCGATGCAATTTTTCACCAGCAGCGCGGCGTCTTTCCAAAAATAACGGCGTTTGAATCGAATCAACGGATTGCGTGATTGATAGATCCAGTTCGCAGCGGCGACAATGTCGCGCATCACCGCCGGATGCGTTCCGGTGAACGGTTTCACTTTCTGGTCGTCGTCATAAAAATTTTCCGGGCGGCCGCCGCACATTTTTTCCACGGCGGCATCATCATGCCAAAGGCGCGAGGCTTCGCGGAACCGGCGGCGCGCCAATTCCGGGTGACGCGCGTGGCCGTAATGCAAATAATGTCCGCCCGATTTCTTTACATTGAGTTTTTCGCCTGCGATGGTGCGGAAACTTTGCGCGTCGCTGTTGGAGCGGACTTTTTTATCGCCGCGCACGACGCGGACTTCCTGCGGATACCAGCCAAAGCCGCAGGTTTGCGTCCAATAGCTTCCGTAAAAATGCGTGTAATCCACGATGAGCCCCTGCACGGCGGAATCGCCTAATTCTTCTTCCATCACTCGTCGCATCAGCGGAATCGTATCCTCGTGCAGCACTTCGTCCGCTTGAATATAAACGCACCAATCACCCGTGCATTGTTCCAGCGCAAGATTCGTGTGATGCGACAAAATCAATCCGCCGGTGCGCGCGTTGTCGTCCCATTCCGTCTCGAGAATTTTGATTTTCGGATCGCCAATGCTTTTGACAATTTCCAGCGTGTCGTCGACCGAGCGCGGCACGTTCACGATGATTTCGTCGCACAACGGCAGCAGCGAGCGAATGGCCGGCACAAACGGATAGCCGAGGGAATTGCCGTTGCGAACGAACGTGAACCCGCTGATTTTCATGCGTGAAATTTTATCCTCAATCTTCCCACGGCAAAAGTTGATTCGCCACGAAACCGGGCTTTGTAGCCGGCACAGGCGAATTTTCATCGTCCAAAGAACCGCGGGTCAAAACTTGTTCGTAGTATTTGAGATATTTTCGCGCCATGTCCAAATGCGTGAATCCACCGCATAACACGCGGTTCCGGCACGTTTGCGGATTAAATTGTTGCGGATTGCGAACCGCCTCGGCGAGTTCATTGGCATTAGCACTCAACACGCCGACTTCCGGCGTGACAATTTCAGGCAGCGAACCATACGGTGTGCCGACGACATAAGCGCCACTGACCATCGCTTCGATGGTTGAAATGCCGAAGGGCTCGTGCCAGCGCACAGGAAAAATCGAACAACGCGCGCGCGAAATAATTTCGGCTTTTTCGCTTCCGCCGAGCATTCCGTAATAACGCACGCCGCGAATTTTTGGAAACAACCGTTGCAAATTGAAGGGCCAGTTGCGCGAACCGAGGACGCGTAATTCGATTCCCGCACGATGCGCCACAGCCATGGCGCCATGGAAATTTTTGACTTTCCAGCGCGCTTTCGCCAAAAACACGGCGAAATTTTCACGCTTTTCGGAAAACAAATAATCGGACGGATCAATGCCATTATGAACAAAATGACGCGAACCATGATTCGCTGCATGTTTTAGTGAAACGAAAATTGTGTTTAGCGGAAATTGTTCGCCCGGTTGCCCGTTGCCTTCGGCAGTAATTACAAAAGGTTTTTTTAATGTCGCTTCCGTTTTGTCCCACAAATGCAGAATGTCAGTCGAATCGGGAATCAATTTCAGCCACGCGGGCAGATCGTATTTATTTTCAGGAAGCGGTCGCAGTTCGACTCCGGAGATTCGACTTTGCGCGTTCGCGATCAATGTCACACGATGCCCCAATTCAACGAGTGCCTTGCCGAGCCAGTAAACGACGCGTTCCGTGCCGCCGTAAAGTTTTGGCGGAACTGGAACTCGCCCCGCTTTATAGAAAGTGATATGCACGAAATGTGCTTAATTCAGCTGTGCCGATAAGTGATGCGTGCTTTGTTCAAATCATAAGGCGACATTTCCACATTAACCTTGTCACCGACGCTGATACGGATGAAATTTTTGCGCATCTTACCCGAGATGTGAGCCAGAACTTCATGGCCATTCGGCAGCGCGACGCGGAACATGGTCCCAGGCAGCACTTGGGTAACGTTTCCGGTCAATTCAATTGGCTCTTCTTTGGGCACAGTTGAGTGCTAAGACTAATGCCATTTGCCACTGGCAAAATCAATTTGATTTTCAGATTGAAAACACAGTGGACATTCGTCGGGGATTCGCTAAAGTTGTCCGAACACTATGAAATGTGAAACTACAAATGCCTTTTTGACTTTCTTGCTGGCCGCGCTGGTAGTGCTAGGCGTAATTTTCGCGCTGCAAACGGTTTTTCACACGCGCGAACTACGCACGCTTCAGATGAAGGTCATTGGCTATCAGGCGGATTTTAATCGGCTCAATCTTCTGCTAAATGATGCGGCTCAGTATGGCAAAACGCATCCGGATATTAATCCGGTTATTCAACCGTTTGAAGCAAAACCCGCAACCCGTTGACTGCTATGAACGAATTGGAAAATAATAATGATTTGCCCGGTAAAATTGCTTCATTGCAAAGTCAGGTAACGCTACTGCTCATTGCGTTGATTGTCGTCAGCGGCACGCTGACTTTTTATCTTGCTTATGAAGCGCGCGCGTCGGGCAAAGATGTTGCAAAGCTTGAGCCGCAAGCGCGGCAAATCAGCGCGCAAATTCCCACCATGCAAAAATTTGTCGGACAACTACAGGCATACGGTCAAGCGCATCTCGAATTTCAGCCGATTTTAAGAAAATACGGAATTTCCGCCACAAACGCTTCGGCTAAGTAACAGGCACCGTTAATTTCGCGCCGCAGTTCGGACAAAAATTCGACTGTGGCGGAATTTTTTTCCCGCAACCGTCGCAATCCGTGTGTGCATTCTTGTGACGCCGATGAATCACAAGATTCCGAATATAAGGAATCCAAGTGAACGCGTAGGCGAAAATAAAAACTGAATCACGCTGACGTATCGAATACGTCAACAGTAGTAGCGAACCTGTCAAACTCAACCACCAGAACGCCTGCGGCACTACGACCTGTTTCCTTTTTTCCGTCGCATACCATTGCACGAAAAATCGGGAGAAGAAAACAACATTGCCGAGCCAGCCGACAATTTTCCAAACACTCCATTCAACGCCTATAATTTTCCCGTTGTGCCAGATTAAATTCGTCAGCCATTCCATGATGGCGAGAGCTTAAACCCTTGTGCTCTGAAACTGAAAGCGGAATTATTCCGCCAGCAGCTTTTCGACTTTCGCTTCCAAATCCTCCCGTCCGTCCAAATCACGCAGATTGCCTTTTTTATCCACCAGCCACTGCGTTGGAATGCTGTCAATGCCGAACTGCTGGCCGAATTTATTTTGCCAGCCCTGCCCGTCGAAAAATTGCGGCCACGCCATGTTTTGACCGGCGACGAAATGCTCCAGCTTCGGTTTGTCCGTGTCAAAACTGATGCCGACAATTTCAAATCCTTTCGCGTGCAATTTGTCGTAGGCGGCTTTTACATTTGGCAACTCCCCCACGCACGGCCCGCACCATGTCGCCCAAAAATCCACCAGCACAACTTTTCCGGTCATTTTGCTCAAATCCACTTCGCGCCCGTCTAGCGCCGTGAATTTTATGTCCAGCGGCTTGCCAATAACAGGGCTCGACTGGGCGTGCGTGGCAGTCGGCGACAATAAAAACATCGCAGCCATTGTTATCAGCACAAAGTAGGCAAAACAGCCCCGAAAAATTTCAAAAGTTTTTTTCATCCAACCTGAGACTTGAATAATCCCGCTTTCGTTCAACCGCCGGCGACGATTTTTACGATCTCCAGCTTGTCGCCCGCGCGCAATTGCCTCCGCGGAAATTCCGACGGCGCGACGGCCTCGCCGTTGTGCTCCACGACGACGCTGCGTGGCGGCAGTTTTTGCGCGAGCAGAAATTCCTCAATCGAGCATGGCAGTTGTGCCGCGACCGGCTTTCCGTTGGCGGTGACAAACGGATTCATGGATATATTGTCCCTAAAAATTCCTCGACGTAATCAGCAAAAATGCGCTCACAAATTAAAGCTAAGAATTTTACTGCCTTTGGGTGGCAAAAAATCTCCAATTTCAGTAGCGAGGCCATTTTTAATTGCATCCTCCGCAGTAAACCAAAACTCGTTGCTTCGAAGCTGCGCCCATTGTTCTTCGGAGAGTTTCAAATGGGATTTCAAAATAGCGTCCATTCTGTCGTCATCAATTTTGAGAGACTTCAGAACATCTGCGATTCTGCTTGTTGTCATGGCCTGTGGCGCGCATGACGCTCGATGCAACATAAAAGTAGCGTGTTGGCTTACGACACGCCTTTTAGCCGCAAGAAAGACAAGGGTTGCCATTGATTGCACGCTGCCTGAATTGTAAAGAGAAACATCTATCGCGGCAGTTTTTAGAAAATTATACATTGCTGTTCCATCTGCAATCGATCCGCCAGTTGATTGAACCAGCAAGTGCAAATGTTTATTCGGTTGAGGTTGTTGAGTAACAAGCGCAAAGTTGTTAAAGAATTTTTGCAACGATGTTTGGTCTATCGCGCCGGAGAAAATTCCATAAAAATCTGGCGGTTGAGGTGGTGGTGGGTTTTGATTTTGTCCGTTCATAATTTTTAGTTGGTTAAAGGTTAGTCAGTTAAAATTATTTTCACACCGTCAACGCCGCGTCCCAATCTTTCCACACCGGTTCGTAACCGAGTTTGCGGATCAATTCCGCCACTTCGCCCGGCGAACGGTCGTCGGCGATTTCAAACTGGCCGGTCGCGTTTGTCGCGTGACCATTCGTCGCCGCCCATTCGCTCGCGCCGGACGCGAGCTCCACGATCCGTCCGCGCTCGGTGTGATGGATTTTTTCCCTGCCCGCGCCGGTGTAACCGCCCGGTTCGGTGTGGCTGCCCGCGCTGATGAGCGTGATGCCGAGCGGGATCAGGCCGTCGCGCAGCCGCGCCGGTTCGCGCGTCGAGAGCACAAGGCCGGCGTCGGGAAACATCAGCCGGAACGCGCACACGAGCTGCACCAGTTCGCGGTCGGCCAGATGCGTGAGCGGCTGGAATTCGCCCGCGCACGGACGCAGGCGAGGTAACGAAATGGTTACTTGCGCCTTCCAGCAATGGCGCAATAAAAAATCCGCATGCGCCGCGACGCAAATCGCCTCGTAACGCCAGTCCGCCAGACCCAACAGCGCGCCAATGCCGAGCCGGCGAAATCCGGCGGCGTAGGCGCGCTCGGCGGTTTCGAGCCGCCAGTCAAAATTTTTCTTCGGCCCGGCGGTGTGCATCGCGTCGTAAATCGCGCGGTCGTAAGTTTCCTGATAAACGACAAGTCCGTCCGCGCCCGCCGCGACGATGGGTTTGTATTCGTCCGTTTCCATCGGCCCGACTTCGAGCGACACGCTGGAAATCTCCGCGTGCAGCGCGGCGACGCAATCGCGCAGATAATTGTTCGAGACAAATTTCGGATGCTCGCCCGCGACTAGCAGGATGTTGCGGAAACCTTGCTGCTTCAATTCCCGCGCCTCGCGCAAAACTTCTTCAATCGAAAGCGTCACGCGCAAAATCGCATTGTCACGCGAGAAGCCGCAGTAGGAACAATTGTTGATGCACTCGTTGGAAACGTAAAGTGGCGCGAAGAGGCGGATGACTTTGCCGAAGCGTTGCTGCGTGAGTTTTTGTGAACGGATGCAAATTTGTTCCAATAATTCCGAAGCCGCTGGAGAAATCAAGTTTGCAAAATCATCCAGCGACAATTTTGCTTTCGCCAGACTTTGGCGAACGGACTCTGCACTCGCGTCCAGTGAACGCTTCACGTATGATTGCGGCGAAAAAGAATTGTATTCAGCGACAAAACTCACGCCGTAACATTAGCGAAACAACGGATAAAGTCGAGAAAAGGGAAATTTGGCCATGTTGAGGGTGTCTAGGAACGTTACAAATTAAACTAAAATCCGAGACAGAAGCTTGCTTTTGTATGATAAAAGCCTGAAAAACAAGCGTTTTTTTCATTTGACTTTGGCATTGATGGTGCTAGAATCTCCTTGACTTATGGTTGCAACAGGCAATTTGTGAACAAAACTGTGATCATTCTAACCCGCCTGTTGCATTGTTCACACCTTTGAGTCAAAAACAGAAAGAAAATAAACGACATATGCAAAAAACAAAAACATCCCGTAAGCTGGGTTTTACGCTGGTTGAAATCATGATCGTGGTGGCCATTATTGGCCTGTTGGCTGCGATTGCGATTCCCAACTTCGTAAAAGCCCGTGCCACATCGCAGCAAAACGC
>JBEKZT010000118.1:0-6528 GCA_049509595.1 Verrucomicrobiota bacterium | reverse complement strand
GACCGCGCCGTGATTTTGCTCCGCTATTTTGAAAATAAAAACCTGCGTGAAGTCGGCGAGAGTTTGAAAATTTCCGATGACGCCGCGCAAAAGCGCGTGAGCCGCGCCGTGGAACGGCTGCGCGAATTTTTCTCGAAGCGAAACGTAACGATTGGCGCGAGCGGGCTGGCCGTTTTGATTTCCGCCAACGCCGTTCAATCCGCGCCGATTGGGCTTGCTGCCGCAATTTCAACCGCAATTGTGTTAACAACTTCAACCATTGAAATGACTATGATTCACAAAATTTTCATCACAGGAATGACTGCCGTTGTAGTCGGAATCGGCATTTACGCCGTTCATTTGCAAAGTCAAATCGGTTCGCTTCAACAAGAGCAAATGTCGCTGAATCAGCAAATTGCACAATTAAGTCTTAAGCGCGACGATGCGAAAAATCAATTGGCAATGTTGCAACAGGAAAATGAACAATTGCGCGGCAATGAGATGGAGCTTTTAAGATTGCGTGGTGAAGTCACGCGATTCCGCCAAGAGCAAAACGTCTTGCCGGAAGCATTGCAAACAACAAACAACACAAATATTGCCCCGATAGAAATTCATACGAAAGCCAGAATGATTTTGATTCCAGCCGACGATTTACAATCTTTGAACATTGGCTGGACCTCTGATGCCCAAGGAAATAGAACAGGATTGATTGATGAACAACAATTCGAAGTTATTCGTGAAGCACTGCAAGAGGCAAATGATGTTGAAGAAATTGCTGAGCCGGAAGTAACCTCTATTAACGGCATGGAAACCCAAATGCGGGCGACACGCACTGTTTCCATAAACGGAACAAATGCAAATGCCGGAACAAGTTTAGATATTATTCCTTATTTTTCGACAAACTCATCTACTTTTAATTTAAATCTCGCCGCAAAATTGAACCAGTTAACCGGTGATCCATCGCAGCCTGACTTGCTGACAATACAAATTACAAATCAGATTACTTTATCGCCCGGTCAGATTGTTGTTTTAGAAACAGAACTTCCGTCGGGTGGGTGGTCTCAAAATTTTACAAATACTTTTGCCGGGCCAAGAAGTCTTTTGATTTTTGTAACGCCGCAAGTTGTGGACTCGCGCGGCTTTCCAAGCTCAAAATATCAATAAAGGTTTAATGCCTTCGCCGCGATGTCGCGGCGGAACTGCGCGCCGTCGAAATGGATTTTTTCAACGGCGGCATAGGCGGTGGCTTGCGCGGTTTTCAAATCTTTGCCCAACGCCGTCACGCCTAAAACGCGTCCGCCGTTTGTGACGATTTCATTTCCATTTTTCGCCGTGCCAGCATGGAAAACTTTTATGCCCGGCAATTTCACCGCGTCATCCAAACCGCGAATTGGTTTTCCTTTTTCATAATTTCCCGGATAACCGCCGCTGGCTATCACGACACAAACGCTCGCGGCGGATTTCCATTTCAATTCTATTTTTTCCAGTGTGCCGCTCACGCTCGCGTCGAGCAGTTCGACGAGATCGTTTTCCAAGCGCGTGAGATAAACCTGTGTCTCTGGGTCGCCGAAGCGCGCGTTGAATTCCAAGACCTTCGGTCCCGATTTTGTCAGCATTACGCCCGGATACAAAATACCGCAAAAATTTATTTTCTCCTCCGCGCAGCCGCGCAGCCACGGATTCAAAATCACGTTGCCAATTTTTTTGAGTTCTGCTTCGTTCAAAAATGGCGTCGGCGAATACGTTCCCATGCCGCCGGTGTTCAAGCCTTTGTCACCGTCGAGCGCGCGTTTGTGATCCTGTGAAGTCGGAAAAAGTTTCGCGGTCTTGCCATCGCAAATCGCGTGCAGCGAAATTTCTACTCCTTCAAGAAATTCCTGAATGACAATTTTCGCGCCCGCCGCACCAAAATTTTTGGCGACGAGAATTTCGTCAATCGCGCGATTTGCCTCAATTTCATTGGCGCAAATCAAGACGCCTTTGCCGAGCGCAAGGCCGTCGGCTTTCACGGCGCATTTGCCGCCAAGCGACACGGCAAATTTTTTTGCAGCAGTCGAATCCGAATAACTTCCGGCGCGCGCCGTCGGAATTCCATATTTTTCCATGAACTGTTGCGAGAAAACTTTGGACGATTCAAACTGCGCGGCTCTTTTATTCGGCCCCAAAATCCGCAAGCCGTTTTTCTGAAATAAATCCACGATGCCGAGCGCGAGCGGATTGTCCGGCCCGACGACGGTAAATTCGATCTTCTTTTCCTGCGCGAACGCGAGCAGTTTTGATAAATCGTCCGCGATGATATTGACGCATTCGACGGGCGAAGAATTCAGCCGTTCCTGCGCGATACCCGCATTGCCGGGCGTGCAGAAAATTTTTCCCGCGTGCGGCGATTGCGCCAGTTTCCAAACCAGTGCGTGCTCGCGTCCGCCGGAGCCGATGACGAGGATTTTCATTAAAAAGTTTTCCGCAGATTACGCGGATTACGCGGATTCAAAAATAAAAAAATAAAGGACCGCCTAATTAAATTATCTGCTCTCCGTTGACAGTTTTTTCAAAACGGCGCAGACTCGCGCACATGGATGTCCTAACACTCTCCCGCATCCAGTTCGGAGCGACCATTGCGTTTCACTATATCTACCCGCCGTTGAGCATCGGGCTGGGCGTCATGCTCGTCATCATGGAAGGATTGTGGCTCAAGACCAAAAAACCGGTCTATCATCAAATGGCGCGGTTTTGGACGAAAGTGTTCGCGTTGACGTTCGCCATCGGCGTCGCGACGGGCATCGTGATGGAATTTGAATTTGGCACGAACTGGGCGACGTATTCGCGCTTCGTCGGCGACGTGTTCGGCAGCGCGCTGGCTGCGGAAGGCATTTTTGCGTTCTTCCTCGAATCCGGTTTTCTCGCGGTCTTGCTTTTCGGCTGGGACAAGGTTGGACGGAAGATGCACTTTTTCTCGACGTGCATGGTTTGTCTCGGAGCGCATTTCAGCGCGGTGTGGATCGTGGTGGCGAATTCGTGGATGCAAACGCCCGCTGGCTATCACATAGTCGGCCAGGGCATGCACGCGCGCGCGGAAGTCACGGATTTCTGGCAGGTGATTTTCAACCCTTCGATGGTGGACCGCTTGTCGCACGTTCTTTGCGGCGCGTGGTCGGCAGGTTCATTCCTCGTCGTGAGCGTAAGCGCATGGTATCTGTTGAAGAAGAAACATCTGGAATTTGCCCGCGCATCGTTGAAAGTCGGTCTGACGGTCGCACTCATCGCTTCGCTGTTGCAGGCCGTGACCGGCCACACCAGCGCGCAAGGCGTCGGTAAAAATCAACCAGCCAAGCTCGCCGCCTTTGAAGGGCTTTATCAAACAACTTCGAACGCGCCGTTGACGCTGATCGGTTATGTGGATGAAAAAAATGAAAGGGTTGACGGCATTCAAGTGCCGGGACTGTTGAGTTTTCTCGATCATAACGACTTCCACGCGACGGTCACCGGTCTTGACGCTTTTGCGCCGCAAGATCGTCCGCCAGTCGAGGCGTCCTTTTTATTTTTTCACGGCATGGTGGCGGTAGGAACGGCGCTGATTTTCATTTCCGCGCTGGGATTTTTATATTTCCGCCACGGCTCGCTGCACGAACGCCGCTGGCTGCTGTGGATTCTGGTTTTTTCCGTGCTCGGCCCGCAGATTGCCAACCAACTCGGCTGGTTCGCCGCCGAAGTCGGACGCCAGCCGTGGATTGTCTACGGCCTGATGCGCACCCCGGAAGGTCTTTCAAAAGTCGTGCAGGCGAATGTCGTGCTCACGTCGCTGATTTTGTTCACGTTCCTTTATTTTCTGCTGTTCGCCGTTTTCATTTATCTGCTCAATGACAAAATCCAGCACGGCCCGCATGATGACGATTTGATCCCTTCGGGCAAGCTGGCATTGCCGGATGAATTGACCGAACACAAAAAGCCATGAACTTCGACCTCAACACCATCTGGTTCATCCTCGTCGGCGTGCTGTTCACCGGCTACGCGATGCTCGATGGCTTCGACCTCGGCATCGGCGCACTGCATCTGTTCACTAAAAAAGATGAGGAACGCCGCACCATGCTCAATTCCATCGGGCCGGTCTGGGACGGCAATGAAGTCTGGCTTGTCACCGGCGGCGGCGCGCTGTTCGCCGCGTTTCCAGATGTGTATGCAACGGCGTTTTCCGGTTTTTATCTCGCGCTGATTTTATTGCTCGTGGCTTTGATTTTCCGCGCCGTGGCGATTGAATTTCGCAGCAAACGTCCTGAACGCTGGTGGCGACAGACGTGGGACATCGGATTTTCCGTCGGCAGCATTTTGTCCGCGCTGCTCATCGGCGTCGCGCTCGGCAACATCGCGTGGGGCGTGCCGGTTGACGCGAACGGTGAGTTCGCCGGAACATTTCTTGGATTGCTAATGCCCTATCCGCTACTTGTGGGCATCACTACTGTGGCGTTATTCATGATGCACGGTGCAATTTATGGCGTGATGAAAACTGAAGGCGAACTGCACGACAAACTACGACTGTGGGCAATGCGCTGCATAATTTTCTTTGTCATTTGCGCGGCGACAACGACCATGGCCACGCTACTCTACGCGCCGCACATCGCCGAGCGCGTGAAGGAAAACCCATGGCTGTTCAGTCTCGTGCTGGCGAACATGCTGGCCATCGCCAACATTCCGCGCGAATTTCATCACAAACGCGACGGCTTTGCATTTCTCTCATCGTGCGCGGCGATGATCACGCTCATGGCGCTGTTCGCCCTCGATGCGTATCCAAACCTGATTTACAGCCAGCCCAATCCTGAAAATTCGCTTAACATTTACAACTCCGCGTCTTCGCATAAAACGCTTGGCATCATGCTCATCATTGCGTGCATAGGCGTACCGGTGGTGATCGCCTACACGGTTTGCATCTACTGGATTTTTCGCGGCAAGGTGAAGATGGACCGGATGAGTTACTAAACAACTCGCGCTTCGCCATTGCCTTTGACGACTTCGCCGATTAGCCAAGCCTTGTGCGTCTGCGCGTTGATGAATTTCGAAACCACGTTCGCTTTTTCCACCGAAACAATCGCGACCATGCCAATGCCCATGTTGAAGACCTGATAGAGTTCGTCATCCGGCACGCCACTCTTTTCTTTAATGATCTTGAAGATGGGCAGCATGTCCCAAGAATCTTTTTTGATAACCACGTCGAGCGACTTCGGCAGCACGCGCGGAATGTTGTCCACGAAACCGCCGCCGGTGATGTGCGCAAATGCCTTGACCGTCAATTTTGAATTGAAGCGCTTCAATAACTTCTGCACCAGCGGCCCATAGCTGACGTGTTCCTTCAACAACTCTTCGCCAACCGTGCCTTTCAATCCTGGCACGCGGCTCGACGGCTTCAATTTCAACTGCTCGAAGAAAATTTTCCGCCCGAGCGAATAGCCGTTCGTGTGCAGGCCGCTCGATGCGATGCCGATGACCACGTCGCCGCACCGGATGGTTTTCTGGCCGTTGAGCATCTTGGATTTTTCCACCACGCCGACGATCGTGCCGCTCACGTCGTATTCGCCCGCCTGATAAAAGCCCGGCATCTGCGCCGTCTCGCCGCCGATGAGCGCGCAGTTGTTTTCCGCGCACGCACGCGCGAAGCCCTTGATGATTTCGGTGAAGACGTGCGGCTCCAGCTTGCCCGTGCCGAGATAATCGAGGAAGAACAGCGGCTCCGCGCCCAGCACCGCAATGTCGTTCACGCAATGGTTCACCAAATCCGCGCCGATGGTGTCGTGCCGGTTCAGCGCGAAGGCAAGCTTGAGCTTCGTGCCGACGCCGTCCACGGACGAGACGAGGATTGGCTCGCGATATTTTTTCACGTCCAGCGCGAATAGGCCGCCGAAGCCGCCGACCTCGCCGAGCACCTCACGGCGATGTGTGCTGGCGAGCAATTGCGGCAGCGTGGCCTTGACGCGATTGCCCAGATCAATGTCCACGCCGGCGGCGGCGTAAGCTTTTTGTTTTTGTTTCATGAAACGAGAAGAAAAATTTAATCAAAACATTCCCAACCGACAATTCTAATACTCGTCTCAGTTAGTTCTTGGCGACCCGACTAAACGAGCCGCTTGATATTTACGGCAATGGCGGTCCAATCTTGATGCGATAAAATTGTATGGGCAACGTCAACGGATTGGTGTCCGTCCATTGGAATGAGGCTGTCGGCGGTGAGTTGGTAATGAAATGTTCTGCCATAAATCTTCGACATTTGATTTATTTCAAAACGGCATTTTGCGATCAAAACATCAATTTTCCGCTTCTATTAAAGAGCTTGTCTGCAAATTTTTCATCCATCCATCGCTTCAACTTGTCGTCAATTTTTGTCCGCGAAACGGCAAACCGTTCGCGTGACAGGGCGATGAGCTTGTCCTTCCTGCCAATACGATTTTCCAACGGCGGCAACATTTTCGCACGAAACGGCTCTTTGTTCATTCCATCCTCAAGCAACTTCACCGCCGCCTCATAGCGGTCAAGGTCAACCAGAACACTCGCCGGAAACGTGTT
>JBEKZT010000117.1:0-6552 GCA_049509595.1 Verrucomicrobiota bacterium | reverse complement strand
AAAGCGGTGGCGAAACATTTTGTCGCGGTCTCGACGAACGCGGAAAAAGTTTCCGCATTTGGCATTGATACGGCGAACATGTTCGGCTTCTGGGACTGGGTCGGTGGGCGTTATTCGATGGACTCGGCCATTGGCCTTTCGACGATGCTGGCGGTCGGCCCGGACAATTTTCGCAAAATGCTCGCGGGCTTTCACGAAATGGACGAGCATTTCCGCACCGCGCCGTTTGAAAAAAATCTGCCGGTGCTGCTCGCGCTGCTGACGATTTGGAACACGGATTTTTTTGGCGCGGAAACCGTCGCGGTTCTGCCTTACGAAAATTATCTGAAACGCTTTCCCGCGTATCTGCAGCAGTTGACGATGGAGAGCAATGGCAAGCACGTCACGCTCGACGGCCAGCACGTGAATTATCAGACCAGTCCGGTTTATTGGGGCGAGCCGGGCACGAACGGGCAGCATTCGTTTTATCAATTGATCCATCAAGGCACGCGATTGATTCCGTGTGATTTCATCGCTTTCGCACGCGCGCTTACGCCGCTCGGACGGCATCACGACATTCTTTTGGCAAATGTTTTTGCACAAGCTGAAGCGCTGGCGTTCGGCAAAACCGCCGCCGAAGTGAAGGCGGAAAAAGTTCCCGATTCGCTCGTGCCGCACAAAGTTTTCGAGGGCAACCGTCCGTCGAACACGATTCTCGCGGACAAGCTCACGCCGGAAATTCTCGGCAAACTAGTCGCGCTCTATGAACACAGCGTCTTCACGCAAGGTGCGATTTGGAACATTGATTCGTTTGACCAGTGGGGCGTTGAACTTGGAAAAGTTTTAGCACAGCGCATCGTTCCCGAACTGGAAAGTGAAACTGTTCTGAAGCTGAAACACGACAGCTCGACAAATAACTTAATACGCCGTTATCGCAAACTAAAGTTGGTGAAATGAATATCCGGTTGCCGGCAGGAATTAAAATTCATCTACAGACGGCCTTGAAGGCAAAGAACCATGACTAACAATTAATTGACAGACAGAACATGTTACCGCGCATTTACTTCATTCGACACGGCGAAACCGAGTGGTCGCTCTCTGGCCAGCATACCAGTTGCACGGACATTCAGTTGACAGAACAAGGCGAACAGGACGCACGCAAACTGGGAGAGCGGTTGCGCGGTCTCAATTTCAGCCGGGTATTCACCAGCCCGCGTCAACGAGCGCGCCGAACGTGTGAACTGGTTGGGCTGGGTTCGGTGGCCGAAGTCGAACCAGACCTGGCCGAGTGGGACTATGGCGATTACGAAGGAAAACGCTCCGCAGAAATTCGCAAGGTGCGACCAAACTGGAATCTCTTTCGGGACGGCTGCCCGAATGGCGAAATGCCCGAGCAAGTTTCCGACCGCGTTGACCAATTAATTTCCCGTCTCCGCGCGCTGGAAGGAAATGTCGCGCTTTTTTCACATGGCCACCTTGGGCGCGTGCTGGCGACGCGTTGGATTGGATTGCCGGTGAATGAGGCGCAACATTTCCTGCTAGACACCGCGTCGCTAGGCATTCTCGGTTACGAACATAACCACGTCGAGTTGCCGGTCATCGCGCTGTGGAACGCGAGTTGAAGTTTTTGCAAAAAATTCTGGGTAGGGTTATACCCCATAACATCTGCAAGGTATTCCGCGATATAATGAATCTGATAAACGGAACACTCTTCCAAAATGAAGAGCCAGCCGTTACGATCAATTATGAATTGGAGTCCGTTGAATCTTACCGTCCGCGTCGGCTGCAATCTTGCCTACGAAACAACCGTGCAGACGCCAGTTCTGTTCGTGCTCAAGCCTCGCCTTGAAGGCCGCGTACTGGTGATGCAGGAAAAACTTTCATTCGGCATCGGTCTGCCGTCGTATGAATTTCAGGATTCTCACGGCAACATCACCTATCGCTCCACATTCATGCCGGGTCGGAATGAAATCCGCCACGACGCGCTCGTGGCCGTTTCGTCGCTGCCGGACAGCCGGGAAATTTTCGGCAACATCATTCCCGTGAGACAATTGCCGCACGAATTATTGCGCTACACTTTGCCGAGCCGTTATTGCGATTCCGACAAGCTGATGAATTTTGCGTGGAATAATTTCGGACAAATCCAGCACGGCTTGCCGCGCGTTCAAGCCATTTGCGACTGGGTTCACAACAACATTGAATATCGTTTCGGTTCCGGCCGCCCGGATTTATCCGCTTCGGAAGTGATTGCGCGCCGTCACGGCGTCTGCCGTGATTTCGCGCACGCCGCCATTGCACTCTGTCGCGCCTTCAATCTGCCTGCGCGATACGTCACCGGACATTTGCCGGACATCGGCTATGTTGATCCGGGCACGCCGATGGATTTTCACGCTTATTGTGAAGTCTATCTCGGCCAGGAATGGCTCACCTTTGATCCGCGCTACAACATCCCGCGCATTGGCCGCGTCAAAGTCGCGCACGGTGCGGACGCGGTGGATGGCGCGTTTGCGACAATTTACGGCGAGGCCAATCTGACCTATTTTGAAGTCTGGGCTTATCAGGTAAATCCCCAGCAAGTCACTGTGGGAGATCCCATTGATTTATCTAAACGGCTGGACGGCAATCAGACAGTGCGGTTCAATTAGTAACCGGAGTCATGATTTACCAGTGCGCTAATTTGAAAAATTACATTCACGTCTCTATTTTCAGAAACAAATTCAACTGCGTTTAAACCAAGACAGCCTTGTTCGCTTTCAGATATTTTTCAATGGTTTTTATGCCATTGCATGAATTGGCGATGCGCAGGGCATTGGGCTTGCCCAATTTGTAATGCACCAGAAATTTGCCGACCATTCCTACTTGAAGATTCGCTTCCGCCATGCGCCAGACTTGACCGGCTTCCAGTGGTTGTGAACGGACGCGGCGGGTAGGTTTTATTTTTATCATGCCTAATCCTGCTCTTTAACTTTCGATTAAACCAGTTAAATCGCCATGTGATTTAGGAAAAGAAAATTCACCCAGCGGGCGAATTTGCGCACGTTGCGCAAAATCATTCCTGAACCAGCACGGCTTTGTTTTTTTTCAGATACTTTTCAATGGTCGCCTTGCCACTGACCAAGTTAGGCATTCTGACGGCGTTGGGCTTGGCCAGTTTGTAATGCACCAGTAATTTGCCAACGAGTTCCACCCGGAGATTCAATTCCGCCATGCGCCAGACCTGGCCGGTTGCAAGTGACTGCATGCGGGTTTGGCGCGCCGGCTTGGTCTTCTTCATAACGCAGTCTGCGCCAGAACGCTCGATTGAACCAGTCAAATCGCCATGTGAATGCAGAAAACAAAATTTATCAAATAACCGACGATGATTTTTGGGAGTGCCATAATTTGAAATGACAATCTTCTAATTAGTAGGGGAAACACCCCATAACGTCTGCCAGTCATTTCGGCTTATGGTAGTGCCATGAAAGAAAATACAATTTTGCAAGTGGCAAAGCCGATGACCAGCCCCCATCGTATTCTCGTGGCGGAAGATGATCACGACGTTCGCCGTCTTAATACCGAAGTATTGATTGACTCAGGCTATCATGTGGACGCCGCCCAAGATGGTGCCGTCGCTTGGGATATTCTTCAGATTAAAAGCTACGATCTGCTCATCACCGACTATGATATGCCGAAACTGTCAGGTCTTGAATTGGTCAAGAAGGCGCGAGCCGCCCGCATGGCGTTGCCGGTCATCTTGGTGTCAGGCAAGATGCCAATGGAGATGTTAAGAGAGCATTCGTGGCTGCAAATCAACGCAACGCTGCCCAAGCCCTATGACATCATGGAATTATTGGACACGGTGAAAGAAGTTCTGTGCGCGAACGGCGATACTCGCGGGTAAACTTGATTTCAAATTAAGCACTCCCTGATTCTCTTGCCCTTTACCTTCTGTATTGGTGTGATAAACATAAGGCATGTATAACGCCAAGGCTTATTCCGCCCAGACCCAAACCGCACCGCTGGCACCGTTCACCTTTCAGCGCCGCGATCCCGGTGCACACGATGTGCAACTCCAGATTCTTTACTGCGGCGTTTGCCACACGGATGTGCATATCGCCCGCAATGAATGGAACGGCACTACCTATCCGTGCGTGCCCGGTCATGAAATCATCGGACGCGTCGTTAAAACCGGCAAGCAAGTCAAGAAGTTCAAGAAAGGCGACATCGCCGCCGTTGGCTGCATGGTGGATTCCTGCCGCACCTGTCAAAATTGCAAAGACGACCTTGAACAATTCTGCGAGAAAGGCGCAACCTTCACCTACAATGCGCCGGACAAACACGCGGGTGGCACGACCTACGGTGGTTATTCGGACAGCGTTGTTGTGGATGAAGCGTTCGTGCTGCATGTGCCGAAAAATTTGGATTTGGCCGCCGCTGCCCCGCTTCTTTGCGCCGGTATCACCACCTATTCACCCTTGCGCCATTGGAAGGTGGGCAAGGGCCAGAAAGTCGGCGTCGTCGGACTAGGCGGACTTGGTCACATGGGCGTAAAACTGGCGAAAGCCTTCGGTGCGCACGTCGTGGTCTTCACCACTTCACCGGGCAAAGTGCAGGACGCCCTCCGGCTTGGCGCACATGAAGTGGTTAATTCCAAAAACGAAGATGAGATGAAAAAACACCTCAACACCTTTCATTTCATTCTCGACACCGTGGCCGCGCAACATGACATCAATGCCTATCTTGTGTTGTTAAAACGTGACGGCACGCTCACGCAGGTCGGCGTTCCCGCCAAGCCGCTTTCCGTTCAAGTTGGCAGCCTTATCTTTGGTCGGCGAAATTTCAGTGGCTCGCTGATTGGCGGAAACAAAGAAACGCAGGAGATGCTGGACTTTTGCGGCAAGCACAATATTACCTGTGACATCGAACTCATTCCCATCCAGAAAATCAATGAAGCTTACGAACGCCTCGTCAAGAACGACGTGAAATATCGCTTCGTCATTGACATGGCAACGTTGAAATGAAATACACCGTGCTCAGATTCCGATCAACGCCGCGCCAATGACACCTGCGGAATCGCCGAGTTGATGTTTGACAATTGGCGTCTCCAGCCGGTCGTTGAAAACGGATTTGGCGACTTCAGCCACCCCTTCAGTGTACAGCGCTTCGAACTTCGACACGCCGCCGCCCAGCACAATAATGTCAGGGTCGAGCACATCAATGACATTGGCCAGCGCGCGCCCGAAGTTGCGGAAAAACGTTTTCATGAATTCCACGGCTTTCGTTTCTCCACGATAATAATCCTTTTCGATTTCCTTGAACGAGCGCTTCACTCCGTATTGTTCGGCGTAGCGCGCTTCGAGTCCGCCGCCGCTGATGCAAGTTTCCACGCAACCGCGCTGACCGCAGTAACAGGGCGCGCCCTCCGGATTGATAGACATGTGTCCCCATTCACCGGCGATGCCTTGCAACCCGTTGATGACTTCGCCGCGGTGAACGATTCCGCCGCCGCAGCCCGTGCCCATGATGACGCCAAAAACAAGTTTTCTCCCCTTCCCTGCGCCGTAAAGCGATTCGGCCAGAGCAAAACAATTCGCGTCGTTTTGAATCTCAATTTTCCGGTCGAGAAGCCGCTCAAGATCGGTTTTCAACGGCCGGCCGTTCAGGCAGACGGTGTTGGAATTTTTCAGCAGACCGGTCCGCCGCGAAATCGCACCCGGCGTTCCCATCCCCAATGTATAAGCCTTGTCCGAAATGTTTGCCGTCAGATCATCGCCCAGAGATTTGATGCGGTTCAGGATGTGGGCGTAACCAAGTGCCTGCTCCGTTTCAATGCGTTTTCGAAAAAGTTCCCCGCCCTGCTCATCCAAAACAATGCCTTCGATTTTGGTGCCGCCGAGATCAATGCCGATGCGAAACATATTCCGATTCAATGGCTTTCCTTTGAGCCTTTTTCAAGCAGCCGTTTCGTCAGAAAAACCAGACCGCCCGTCTGCACCCATTCGGAAACGATGTTGCCGACGACCTGTCCCCATTTGCTGTTCGCGTCCATTTTCCAAAAAAGGATCGTCCAGCCAATGCCCGTCACGCCGATGAAAATGAGCAGCGAGTGCCGCCACAAAAAATCCAAAACTGGATTTTGCAGGTGTCCTCTCACGCGACGGCTTTCGGCGGATTGCGTTTCCAGCAGATATTTCGTGCCGAGAATGATGACGACCGAACCGCTCCAGTCGGCAATCGCGTTGCCGTAAAATGCGCCGAGATGCGTGCTCGGGTCGGCATAGCAATAGCAAACAATCCACAACGTCAGCGTGGCGACACTCACGATGCTCAAGGAATGATGATAGAAAAATCCCCGGTGTCGGTGCGGGCTGGGCGGTTTCATTTCATTCATGCAAAGCAATTTGCCGATGAGTTTTGTTTTGGCAAGCGCGCCATTCGCGGTTTAACTAGCGCCATGCAAAATGTGCTCGATTATTTGAAACGCAACCAAACTCGCTTTGTCGCCGAATTGTGCGAATTTCTCCGTTTCCCCAGCGTCTCCGCGCAGCCGCAACACAAACGCGATTTGCAAGCCTGCGCCGGGTGGCTCGTGAG
>JBEKZT010000116.1:0-6556 GCA_049509595.1 Verrucomicrobiota bacterium | reverse complement strand
GGCATTTTGCCCGCCGCCAGAACTTCCCTCGCGTCGAGGATTTCGATGCCGACCAGCTTTTCCTCCGCGCCAATGTTCAACGCCACCTCGTCGTTCAGGCGCACGGTGCGGCACTCGTGTTTCCCCTCGATAAGGCGGATATACACGGCGTCAATTTCGGAATCGTAGCTGATTTTCATGGCAAACCTTCCTAAAAGTAAAACGTATAGACGGTAATGACAACTATTTCGTTGGCCTCGTCCTTGATGACGGGCGCAACTTGCTTGATGGCGTAAAATTTGTCCTGCCATTTTTTGCCGAAGGGAAAATTGTAACGGCAGAATTCGCGTGCGTTTTTCGCCGGTTCGCGCGCGCCGCTGCGGATGGCTTCGACAACTTCAAATTCCGCCGCGCCGCGTTCAACGCATTGTTCGCGGGCGTGTTTGGTCAGGCGGATCGGCTTCACCGTTTTATTTTTTCAAAAACGCGCTGAACAAATCTATCGGCAGCGGCAGGAACGTCGTCGTGTTGTGCTCGCTCGCCATTTCGCGCATGGTCTGGAGATAGCGCAATTGCAGCGCGATTGGTTCTTTCGCGATCAAGCCGGCGGCCTGCACCATTTTCTCGGCGGCCTGGAATTCGCCCTCGGCGTTCACGATTTTTGCGCGGCGTTCGCGTTCGGCCTCGGCCTGCTTGGCCATCGCGCGCTTCATGCTGTCGGGCAGCGACACTTCCTTCGTCTCGACGCTCGTGACCTTGATGCCCCACGGCTCGGTTTGCTTGTCAATGATCTCCTGCAACTTCTGGTTGATGACGTCGCGCTGCGAAAGCAGTTCGTCGAGCGCGGATTGTCCGAGCACGCTGCGCAACGTCGTCTGCGCGATAAGCGAAGTCGCCTTCCAATAATTTTCCACCTTGACGACCGCCGCGTTCGGGTCCACGACGCGGAAATAAATCACCGCGTCCACCGTCGCGGGCACGTTGTCGCGTGTCATGATTTCCTGCTTCGGCACGTCAATCGTCACGACGCGCAAATCCATCCGCACCATTTTGTCCACCATCGGAATCAGAAAAATAATTCCCGGCCCTTTCGCGCCCTGAAGTTTACCAAGCCGGAAAATGACGCCGCGCTCGTATTCGCGCAAAATTTTGATCGCCGAGGATAAAATGAAAAGCCCGACGACGAAAATCGGGATGATAATCGCCAGTCCGCCGCCGATGAGATGTTGAATTGATTGCGTGTCCATAATTTTTAACTTGGTTTGATTTGGTTTGTTGCTCCTTAAATGTTTTGGCTTTTCAACAATTCTTCGATTACTGACCGCTGCTGAAGAAATTCGGCTTGTTTAAGCAAGCCGGTGCGATAATTGGAAAGAAGAAATTCGATGGCTTCTTGATCTCCTTTGCGTCCGTTGCATGACTCACACGAAGAGACAAGGTTGTTCTTGTAATGTGTCCCGCCTTTTTGGGAATTGGGTATCAAATGATCTAGAAAAAAAGAATCTTCAGTTAATTCAATCTGACAATATGTGCAACGATGTTGATCGCGGGTTAGAATTTCAAGACGTCTCTGCGGATTGTTGTAGTAGTCGAGATGTGGATCAGGTGGAGGTGTAGCGGACAAAATCTCTTCAGTCTCGATCAATTTCTTACACGCTTTAATTTCAGAGGGTAATCGCACTAGAATTTGATTTGCGCCCGAACGCTGTCGTGTGACAATGATGCATTCATTTTTAAGCAAGCCGCCGAGTCGGCGCTTCACCGTGGTATTGTCATCAATGATGTTGCCTTGATCGGACGTGATGAATGATCCTACTTTAGCCCATGGGATTGTGATTTCGCTGCCGCCCGTTTCAAAATACGTCAAACGAAAAAGCACTTCATAAATAACCAATGCTTTATCTTTCACCACACGCGACAAATACTTGGTAATGTAAGATTGTTCCCGAACGTAGCGAGAAAGTGTGATTTTGTCTGGAGACGGTTCTTTGCCTCCATCCAAAATGTCTAAAATATATGCCATAAACTGGACAAAATTATTTACTTCAAATTTTTTAAGAAATTTTCGGTTTAACTTTCAAAGTCAGTCCGGCGATGCCAATGATTTCAACTGCTTGCCCGATTTCCACCGGCGTTTCGCTCACGGCGTTCCAATGTTCGCCTTCGATAAACACCTTGCCGCCCGTTGAGTCAATCCGCGAAAGCGCGTTCACCGTTTTGCCGAGCATCGTTTCCGCGCCGGCTTTCACCGACTGTTGTTGCGCGCGGATGCCTTTGCTGACGAAGAAAAAGAAAAACGCGGCGGTCACGAGCGTCGTGGAAATGATCCAGCTCATCGGCAAATTGTAACCGGACGGCGCGTGATTGAACAGCATCAGCGCGCCGAGAAAAAATGCGATGATGCCGCCGCCGGTCAGCACGCCGTGCGTCGGCGCAAAAATATCCACGACGAACAGCGCGAGCGCCAAAAGGATCAGCGCGAGTCCGGCGATGTTCAGCGGCAGCGTGGCCGACATGTAGAGCAGCAAAATCAGCGCGAGCGCGCCCGCGACGCCGGGAAAAATCGCGCCCGGATGGCTCATCTCGGCGATGATGCCGTAGATCGCGATGAGCAGAAGCAACATCATCACTTGCGGCTGCCAGAAAAGCTGGAAGAATTTTTCGCCCGGAGACATCGGAATTTCCACGACGCTCGCGCCGGCGGTCTTCAAAATTTTCTCGCCGAATTTCTTGCCGTTCAATTTTTGGAGCAAATCAGGAACGTTCGTCGCAATCAAATCAATGACATTCAATTTCAACGCTTCTTCGGACGTGATGGCCTTGCTGTCCGTGACGGAAGATTTTGCCCACTCGACATTGCGATGCCGTTTTTCGGCGATGGTCTGCATGACCTTCGTGTAGGCGTTGCCGACCTTTTGCATCATGATGCTGTTGGTGGTTTCGTCTTCGCTGCCCATGCTCACCGGATGCGCCGCGCCGATGGTCGTGTGCGGCGCCATCGCCGCGACGTCCGCCGCGAGCGTGATGTAGACGCCCGCGCTACCGGCCATCGCGCCTTCCGGCGAAACATAGACGACCACCGGCACGCGCGACGCATAAAAATCCTGCACGATGTCGTCCATGGAATTGGCGAGGCCGCCGGGCGTGTTCAGTTCGATGACGAGGCACTCGTCGTTTTGACTGGCGGCGAAGTCGAGCGCGCGGGAGATGTAATTGGCCGTGGCCGGGCCGATGGCGCCGTTGATCTTGATCAGCCCGACTTGCGCGGCGTGAGTCGCCGCTGCGCCGAAAACCAGTCCGGCAATTGCGATGGAAATCCAGCGCTTCATAAAGTTTTCCGACCTGATGGCAACCTAACAAAAGACGCGCGCGGCAACAATTTAATAATTTGTCGCGCGAAGGACGCGAGGTGGGCGAAGGAAATTTGCGGGCTAACGTAGAAAGCTGAGCCACTGGCAATCAGTAATACGGCCAGTCACGGGCGTTACCGATTGACGGCCAGCGCCGCAACCTCATAGCGCTCCTCGGTGCTTAATTGATGATATTTCACCCGCCAAGCTTGTCGCACTTCAAATGTGAAACTAAACGTATAGGCAGCAAATTATCAATTCTCCTTCATAACCATGTTGTTTTGTGTCACTACATATGAATCTCCCTTACCGAACGGAAAGATGCGTGGCAACGTGATCTCCGATATCTTTACCTTGTAACGTGAGCAGAACACTGTGCCGGATCGAAAATATGAATAATCTCCATCACTGCCGACGTAATAAACATCCCCTTGAAATCCTTTGTATACTGCTGCCCAAAGACCCCACTGATTTTCTGGTGCCCTGTGAATATAAGACATCGAATGGCAATCTAACACTATAACACTATGACAACAAAGACCACCAATATCATCACGCAAACAATATAAAATATGGTTCGCCTACGCATAGATACGCTTAATAGCTATTATGCGGCGTTTTCGCCGTATAACATTTTCATGATTTTTACTTTGCGACCGGCAAAATGACTTGTAAAGAAAAAGTTGTGCAGGAATTTGCCGGCAAACATCCGCCGGCAAAGACGGCAAATTTCTTAAATTCCCATTGACAGGTCTCCGCCATTTTTTGTAAAAAAGCGGCGGTTGATTTAAGGGTTATGGGCAATCGGGACAGTTTCTGGGTCTGGGCGGGCACATCCGGGATGTTTGAGGGATGGTGCGGGGAATCCTTTTTTCTCAAACGAGCTTCCGTTCGGGCGCACGCCCAACTCTTCCGCCAGACGACCGAACTCCCCGGACACCCGACTGAACTCCTCGAGCGTCCGTCCAAGCTTCCCGGTCTCCCGTCCGAATCCCTCAGCCGCCCGGCGGAACTTCCCGGACGGCAGTCTGAGCTTTCCAGCCGCCCGTCTGAACCCTTCGGACGCCTGTCTGAGGTCTCCGGCCTCCAGTCTGAGCTTCCCGGACGGCCGTCTGAACTCCTCAGACGCGCCAAAATTGGCCAAAAACATCGAATTTGCCCAATTTTTCATAAATTTCCCTCACCTACCTTCAACCATTCTTCCCATCTTGTCGCGCCGAAGCAAAGGTGGACGAAGGAACTGAGACGCGGTGAGGGAAACAACCAACAACTAACAACCAACCACTGATAACCTATGCCAAAAAAATCATACGTTCCCAAAGATCAAGATGGCTACGTCAAATGGCACGACAACCTCAAAGGCGGTGTCACCGCCACCACCCCCGGTGCAACGGCGGCGGATGTGACCATGCTCACCACCGACAACACCGCGCTTCACGCCAAAGTGACTGCCGCCACCACCGCCGACAACGCCGCCAAAGCCGCCCATGCGGATTTGAACACGGCCATCGCCACCAGCAAGACCAACGCGCGCGCCTTGGCGCAACGCATCAAAAGAAGCACCGCCTACACCACGATGCTGGGAGACCAGCTCGGCATTGAAGGCCCGGAAGATTCCATAGACCTGACCCAGCAGAAGCCCACGCTCAGCACCGTGGCCAAAGCAGCGGGCGTGGTGGAAGTGGACTTCAACAAGATGAGTGCTGAAGGCATGCACATCTATTCCATGCGCGACGGCGACGCCGGTTTCACCCTGCTCGCCAGCGAAACCCACGCGGCTTATGTGGACAAGCGTCCCCTGCTCGTGGCGGGCAAACCCGAGACGCGGCAATACAAAGCCGTGTTCTTCCTCGGCAAAAGCGAAATCGGATTGGAAAGCGATGTCGCAGTCGCCATCGCCAAGCCGTAAGTAAAAGCCCTCTCCGTGGGGAGAGTTGGGTGAGGGAAAATTCCCTCGCCCATCGGATGGGAGAAGGTGGCCACAGTCCGGGTGAGGGTAATTTTTGATTTTGTATTTTACGCTCGTCCTCATCCTGACCTTCTCCCCCGGGGAGAAGGAACAGCCATTGCACGGTTTTTGTTTTGCTGACAGCCCGCCCTACCAATCCCCGCCTCAGTCGTCAATGACGGGATGGTAGGGACATTTCGCCGAAATGTCCGTTGCCGGTCGCCTCGGCGAGGCGACCTTACCTAAGTGGATCAGGAAATTATTCCAATGTGATTTTCGGTTGTATTTTAATTGGACAAGGCGTAGAAATGGCATTTGTCAGAATCAAAGATTGCCAAGTGAGGCAAACCAAATCCGAATCTTTATTGAAAACGTGCATTAAAAATCTGCTCCTTGTGCTGGCTTGCACGGGACTCCTGGTCATGCCCGCAGCGGCGCAGACATTCACAAATCTGTATAGTTTTACCAATAGCCCGTATGGATTTTTTCCGGATGGCGGTTTGATTTTATCAGGCAACACCCTGTATGGAACGACCGATGGCGGTGGAACCAATTACAACGGCACGGTGTTCGCCGTCAACACCGATGGCACGGGTTTTACAAACCTACATAATTTCACTGGCGGCGACGGAGCTGAAGCGGTTGGCAGTTTGATTTTATCGGGCAACACCCTGTATGGAACCGCGTCTACTGGCGGTAGTTCGGGCAATGGCACGGTATTCGCCATCAATACTGACGGCACGGGTTTTACGAACCTGTATAGTTTCACGGCAACGTCTTATCCTGATTTTACCAACAGCGACGGAGCCTATCCGAAAGCCGGATTGATTTTATCGGACGACACGCTATATGGAACTGCTTTTGGCGGTGGTGGTGCGGATAATGGCACGGTGTTCGCCGTCAACACCGATGGCACGGGGTTTAGGAACCTGTATAGTTTTACAGCTTGGGTATCCGGCACCAAAACCGACGGAGCTATTCCGGAAGCTGGATTGATTTTATCGGGCGACACGCTATATGGGACGACGGATGGAGGTGGTAACAATGGTTATGGCACGGTGTTCGCCGTCAACACGGATGGCACGGGATTTACGAACCTGCACAGTTTAACGACAACTCCTGTCTCTCTGGGAATGTTCCGATATGTTTCGCAAGCTGGATTGATTTTATCGGGTAACACATTGTACGGAACAATTGGATATGGCGGCAGTTCGGGCGATGGCGCGGTATTTGCCTTGAGTTTGGTGCCACCGTTGAGCATCACCGAAACAAACAATCA
>JBEKZT010000115.1:0-6569 GCA_049509595.1 Verrucomicrobiota bacterium | reverse complement strand
TTCAACGAGGCCGCGAAAGCCGTCGCGGAAACCGACGATTTCCATGCCGTAAAAGCCGAGGACGGTCTTGCCGACGCCGCGAATCGCAGCATTCAGTCCGGGACTATCGCCGCCCGCCGTCAAAATGCCTATGCGTTTGGTTTGTGCCATTGCACTGCGAAACTAACAACATGGCATTTTCTGTCGAGCAGAAGTTATCATCAAACTGTTCGCAATTTATTTTTGAAAGCGGGCAGACAAACCAAACAGCAAAGCAAAGTGGACAATGAAATGGCTGCGCCGATTTCAAACGCGCGGTCTTTGTAAACGAGTTCGATGTGATGCCGTCCCGCCTGAACTTGAACGGCTTGAAACGCGTAATTGGCGCGAATGAGCGGAGTCGGTTTGCCATCCATGAACACGCGCCAGTTGTGATAGTAGGTTTGCGAAATAACGACAAGCGAAGGTTCGGCGGCCTCCACTTCGATTTCTACGCGTTGATTTTCAAAGTGCGAGTTCAACACGTGTGCGACCGTTTGATTCGTTACGGTCACGAATGATTTCGTTTCCGTCGGCAGTAAAACAATTTTGCTTCCATCAAAATTGGTTTGCTTCAATTCATTGAAAGCATTGGTGCGGTCGAGAAAAACGGGTTTTTGTCCTGCGGTGACGAACGGCAAGAATGTGTGGCGCGGCTGCCAAGAATAAAAATTTGTCGAAGAACTGATTTGCGAGACGCACAGAAAATCTTCGAGATGCGGAAAATTGTTGGTCAGGGAACTGTAAAGCAAATCTGTCACATTGCCGTTTTCGAGGGTGTAGAGCGAAAAGAATCCGTCCACTTTCGGCACGGCGTCGAGGATGTTGCAGTCGGCAAAATAACTAAGCCGCTTTACCAAAAATTCAGTTCGGGGAATTCGAATTGTCACATACTAAGTATCGAAAAGCGCCGTCGGAGACATCATCGCACGCGATTGACCGGGCGCAGGCTGCGGATTCATCGCCAGTTTTTGGCGCACCAAATTCGGTTCATAAATATTTGGCGATACGGTGGGGTTTTGTGTCGGCTCATGCGTGAACACGTCGAGCCATGCGATGAAAATCAAAATCAGCGGCGCGATCCGTGACAATTTTAATCGCGTGGCCATCAATAGAAGTAAAGCCGCGCCGGTGGCTATCAGGAAAATTGCGCGCGTCAAACCATTGATTAACGTCGTGTGAACGTCGTCGTCCGGAAATGGAAATCGCCACGCCCAAAATAAAATTCCCGCAATCAGTGCAAGCAACACTGTTCCGAGAAAAACAACGCGTTTCTGAAAATTTGATTTTTGTCCGTTCTCCGGATTTTGCAAACGCGTCAAGGCGAACGCCGCGAGCGGCGGGACGAGGAAGGCGATCAGCGTGACAAATTTGACCGGATAAGTGACCAGACTCAGTTGCGGGACGAGTTTGCGTAAATCGCGATAAACAAAAGTATGTTCTCCGAATGCGAAAATCAGCGCGACAATCACAATCACACTGAGCAGCCAGGTGCGTCGGTCGCGGACTTTTGAAATCGTCAACAGCGCCAGCCACAGCGCGCCGATGCCGAGATAATACGACGTTGTCCAAGATTGATCGTATTGAAAAAACACACCCTCATTCCATGTTCCGCCAAAAGCCATCGGCACGAGAAAATTCGCCCAGCCCCAGCCGGGCATGGACCAGCGCATGTCGGCAAAGCCGATGTAACGCTGCGAATGCGCGGTGAAATCCAAAAACGGCAGCAGTTGCGGCAATGCAAGCGCGGTCACGAGAAAAACGATGAGTGGAAAACGCCTGAGCATTGCGCCGCATGGCGATTCATTTTTTATGAATTGTTGAGCCCAAAGCGCGAGTAGCAAAAGCCATGTCATGAAAATCGTTTCCGGTCCGCCGGCGAACATTTGCATCGCGCCGACAAGTGCAGCCAGAATGATTTTTCGTCCGCCATCGCGCCACGCGGCTTCGACGACGAGCACAACCCATGGCATCCAGCTTAGCGTGGCGATGTGGCTCGGCCACATGAGCAGATTCAAAGTCAAACCGTTGAACGAAAATGCAACTCCAGCGAATGCCGCCGCAAAGGAATTTCCAGTCCATTTTCGCGCGAGAAAAAACATTCCGAGTCCGGCGAACCACAGATGCAGCAGGCAAAAAAAACTGAGCGACCATTGCAACGGCAGCAGCAGATAAATCAGCGCTGGCGGATAAAGCGGCATCGTATTCCATTGCGCGAGGAATGGAATGCCGCAGTTATCATAGGGATTCCAAAACGGCAGTTCGCCGCGCCAGAAGCAATCCCGCTGAAAATGCGCCAGCGGATACGAAAAAAATGCATAATCGCGGACAACGAACGTTTCCAAACCAAGCAGGACTTGCGGAAATGTCGCAAAAATCAGTAGCGCAAGCAGAGTCCCAAAGCGGAAGGGTGTGAACCAATCCAACATGCGGTTTTCGTTTGGTTCGCTCATGAATTTTACGGTGTCATTTTATTCATGAAGTGAAACGGGCGGCAAGTATTCACCGACGAATTCGCGTTTCCACCACGCACCGGTCGCGCGGCGTTCGGTAATATTGGTGAAATGGTAATCGTAAAATTCGGCGCGGATATAACGCGGCGGATGTTTCGGAAAAGGATTCTTCTCTAGCAGAGCCAATACCGCTGGCGAGCCTTGCAGCAGTCGCTCGCAGAAATTTCCGAACCACGGGTTCTGTTGAACATTTCCCAACGCGGCGAACCACATTTGCCAGTCGAGCCGCGGCTGGACTGGCTCGACGAAACCGGGCCGTCGGTTCACGTCCCCGGGTTTGTATTTGAATTCGTAAGGCAGCCAGTTTATTTCATCATCGCTGCCCTCGACGATAATTTCGTTGCGCGTTGTCGTCATCACAGCAAACAGGCCGTAGCTGTTCACCGTGCGCAACGGTTGCAGCCATTCGTCGGCGACTGCGACTGGAAATAATACTTCACTTCGCATGCCAAACATTGAAACCATTTGGAAAACAGAAATGGAAAGAACAATTATGGTGAGTGGAATTGTGATTGCGCGCGGCCAACGGTGTCTGTTGATGGTCGAGAGTTGATGGTTGATTGATAAAAGGCCAAACCATTTTCTCGGCAAAATTTTTCGAATCGCAAAATCGTCAAGCAGCAACAGGCAAAGCGCAATTGTCAGAAAATTGAAGAACGTGTAATTGCCGGTCAGCAAAATCAGAATTTGCAAAAACACAACCGCGGCGCAGCCAAAAAAGCGGATTCGCCGTGGTGCAAAAATCAGGAACGGTGCGCCGAGTTCGATGGTAAACATCACGGCGCACGAAAATTTTTGAAAGCACAACGGCAGTTGCTGTGCATACCAACCAATCCATGTCGGCAGCGGCTGCGTTTGATAATGAAATGTGAGCGCGGTGAGATTGCGCCAGTTTGGATCACCGCTCAAAAGTTTCACGCAGCCGGATGAAAATATCAGTTTGAACAACAGCAGTCGAAGCAGCCAGAGAACAATCCGTGACGGTGGTGTTTCGTATGAAAGTTTTGACAAGAGTTGGAGCGGTGCAAAAAAGATCGCGAGGAAGCCGGCTTCGAGCAGGAGATTGTCCCATTGAAAACCAAGAAAATCGCGGCCAACGGTGGCGAGCGAAAGATAAAACAGCCAAAGCAGTGCAAGACACGATGCGGGTGCGACGCCGACGATTAGTAAAATTGCAAAAGCAATTCCAGCGGCGCATTGAAAATTTAGAAAACTATCGGAGGAATCGAACCAGCACAAAGTCGGCAGCAAATGAAATCTTTCAAGGCCGATGCCTTGCGCGTCGCATTGTTGTTTGACGTCGGACATGAATTGGTCGGTTGGCAAAATCCCGTTGTGGCCGATGAGTCCGTTGATTTGAGTCCAAAGGGAGACGAACGCGATGAGATAAATCACACCGAGCGCTCGCAAAAAAACCCAGCGCGTGAGAAAATAATCCGGCACTTCAACGTGTCGTCCCCAAAACCAGCGCGTGAGTGCGGAGAAAAATGTTCTGTGACTGGCAACAAAACTGTAGGTGCATTCCGTGATTTTAGCGAAAGCTGAAGATTTCTCATAAATGGTCAACGGCCATTTCCATTTCGGATTTTCTGCCAGCGTGCGAAAGACCGCTTCCGCGCCGGAAAAAACTTTACCGTTCATTTCGATCAGTTGAACGGATTTTTGAAATTGTTCGCGTGAAATTTCTGGGAAGTATTCCGCAACTTGTGCATCTTGCGACGGCAGATAGTCCACAGCGTCGTCGGTCATTTGCTGCCAGCGACGAATCCACAGCGTGCAAAAATTACAGTCGCCGTCGAAAACCAGCAGTGGCTTTGGCGGCGGCGTGGCGACGCGGATGTCGCTTTTCATGGTTCGACGTTAAACCAGCTTCGTTATAGCGTCGAGCCTGTGACTCGATTGTCGGCGCACCGCGCCGACGCTATAGCCATTGGATTGACGCTTTTGCCGCGAGGTCTTACGCTTGGGCAGATTTATGAGCCAATTGCAAGATTCACTGGTCGAACTCATCCGCCGCACGTCCGCCGAGATTCCCGACGACGTGAACCAATCTATCGTTGCGTCGCTCGAACAAGAAAAAAAAGGCACGCTCGCCGAGAGCGCGATGAAGATCATTGACCGCAATATCCAACTGGCGAAACAGAAATCACAGCCGATTTGCCAGGACACTGGCAGCATTTTGTTCTATGTAAATGGTCCGGTCGGCTTCGACCAAATTGCTTTCACCGAAACTGCGCGCGAGGCCGTGAAGCTCGTGACGAAAAAAGGTTTTCTGCGCCAGAATTCCGTTGATTCGCTGACCGGGAAAAATGACGGCACGAATTGCGGGCCAGGCGCACCAGCGTTTCATTTTCATCAACATCGTTCGCCGGAAGTCAGCGTGAAGCTCGTGCTCAAGGGCGGCGGCTGCGAAAACGTCGGCGCGCAATACTCGTTGCCGAATGAAAAATTAAATGCGAACCGAGATTTGGATGGTTGCCGCAGAGTAATTTTAGACGCGGTGTTGCAGGCGCAGGGCAAAGGCTGCGGGCCGGGCATCCTCGGCGTGTGCATCGGCGGCGACCGCGCGACGGGCTACGAGTTGAGCAAGACGCAATTCCTGCGGCTGATCCCCGACCGCAATCCGATCCCCGAACTCGACGCGCTGGAGCAGGACATCTTGAAGACGGCGAACGAACTCGGCATCGGCCCGATGGGATTCGGCGGCAAGACGACGCTGCTGGGCGTGAAGATTTGCGCGGCGAACCGCCTGCCCGCGTCCTTTTTCGTGAGCATCAGCTACATGTGCTGGGCGTATCGGCGTCAGGGCGTGATGCTGGATGCGGAGGGGAAAATTGGGAAGTGGCTCTATTGATTCAATGAAAAAACAAATTCCAAAAACACTTTTGGTTCTTGAAATTGCTTTAATTGTTTCTTGGCTGGTATTTTTTGTTTTTTATCGCTTGTCGAAAAATAATGCAGACACCTCGGGAAATTATCTGCTCGGCATCGCATGGATTTTTGAAAATATAACTTCGATTTTAACTCTGATTCTTTTTATAATAAGTTTATTTTTTCTCAAATCGTTTCGTCTGGTAGCTTTGATTGGTTTGATAATCAGCTTTGGTTCTGTATTTCTTATTGAATGGCCATGATTAAATTAACTTTTCCATTTTCCGAAGAAAAAATCCGCGCGCTGAAAGTCGGCGACGAAGTTTTGATTTCCGGCGTCGTGTTCACCGGGCGCGACGCGGTCCACAAGTATCTGCACGAGGGCGGCACGCTGCCGCCGGAAGTGAAGTTGCGCGACGGGATTCTTTATCATTGCGGCCCGGTGATGATGAAGCAGAACGACGGTTCGTGGAAATGCACTGCCGCCGGCCCGACCACGTCCATCCGCGAAGAGCCGTATCAATGGCAGGTCATCCGCGATTTCGGGATTCGCGGCGTCATCGGCAAGGGCGGCATGGGCGATAAAACGCTCGCGGCGTGCAAGGAATTTGGCTGTGTGTATCTGCACGCGGTCGGCGGCGCGGCGCAAGTGCTGGCAGATTGCGTGAAGAAGGTGCGCAATGCTTACATGATGAAAGAATTCGGCGCGCCGGAAGCGATTTGGGAATTGGAGATTGAAGATTTTCCGGCGGTCGTCACGATTGATGCGCATGGGAATTCGTTGCACAAAACAATTTTTGTGTCGAGTCAGGCGGAATTGGCGAAGCGGCTCTAAAATTTCAAATTCCACTCGTCGGTCGAATATTTCTCGTTGGCGAGCTTTTGGATTTCTGATTTCGGATAATCTTTCAGTTCTTCAATCGCGTTCCAGGATTTTTTTAATGCGGCTTTCACTTTGTCCGCCGACAAATTCAAGTTCGTCAGAAATTCGCCGTGGCTGCGGCTCGCGCGATAATCAGGCTGCTTCGATGGCATTTCCAAAAAATCTCCAACGAGCGCGAGGTCAAAATTCAAAAGAAAAGTTCCGTGAAAAAGCAGGAAGCTTTTTTTTCGGCGCTGCGAATTGCCTGAAAATTTCAATCCGTCAATCGCGAGGTCAGTATGTCC
>JBEKZT010000114.1:0-6574 GCA_049509595.1 Verrucomicrobiota bacterium | reverse complement strand
GGTGCACCTTCGCGAGAAAGTCTTCTGGCGTTTGGAGTTGATTGAGGACGCTTTGGATTACAAGGGTGTCGTCGTTGGTGGCAAGAATATCGGCTGGGATGCGCCACATTTTTACGAAGGTCTCATTAAAAGAGAGGATTTGCCTATCCGAACCGATGGCCAAGATGCCATCGGCGGTTGAATCAAGTGTGGCGCGCAGCAACGCAAGCGCTCGAACTTTATTTTCCTCTGCCCGCTTCTGCTTGGTAATAGATTGCCCCATCTTCTTCTTTTTGGCTTCTTTGAGGTTCATAAATTTTATATTTGAGAGATTGGGCCGGCTTGAACGCCGTTAACGACAAGAACTCAGCCACGCTGGAACTGCGATGTCAAATCTGAATCTGAAGCTGCTGCGTTCTACTTCCACATAAATTTTATCCCGTAAATTCAGTAAAATGAAATTTTTCCCTTTTGTCTTCGGGCGTGCATGAATAGGGAGAATGATAACCGATGACATGGAACCAGTGCGGCAATATGCCATCCGGCAAAGCAAATTCCGAAAATGTCGCCCAATAAATCGCTGGAGCCAACGCCTATTGGCCATCGCGGTTCACGTCGCGAGTCGGCGGCGGCTCAGCTTTCTACGTTAGGTGTCATTTACGTCTCCCAGCCTTCACCGAAGTCGAAACTTCCGTTTGAACCGCTTGGATTCAAGCACCGAAATGCGCCTTTACAAATTGTGTCGCCCGTGCAACGCTGTGCCCGCTATGTGGAAGAAAATCCTGCTTTTTTTGCCCGGCGCGCTGTTGTTGAGCGGCTGCGTCGGAACATTCACCAATTTGACGCCGTTGCAACAAACGCGCAACGCAAACAATCTTTACCCGGTCGAAGTGGCTTTCAACACGTCGCAACAATCGTTCCGATGGGAAAGCATCCAGCCTTATGTGCTCGCGGACGGCCAGCCGTATTCGATGCGCCCGACGCCGCTGATGCAAAATCGTTGGGAGGGTTTTGTGCCGGCGCTGCCGGGAACGAACGTTGTCATGTTCCGTTACAAGTTTGATTACAAATACAACAATTTAGGGTCGGCACCGAAATCCGACAGCGTTTATTCGCCCGAATATAAACTGTCAATTGTTGACCAGTAAGCGCGCTCAGTGTTTTGGCCGGAGCAGCATCGCCTTTTTGTCCGTGCCATCCACTTCCACGCTGTGCGTTTCCACGTCGGGATCATCTTTCAACGCGTGATGCACAACGCGCCGGTCAAATGCGCCCATCGGTTCCAATTCCACGGCATCGCCCCAGCGGCGGACTTTTTCGGCGGCATCCTTCGCCTTTTTCACGAGCGCTTCGCGCGCCTGCGCGCGGTAACCGCCCACGTCCACCGTCACTTTCGGCGAACTTGCGTCCTGCTGAAACAGCAGGCGATTGGTGATGTATTGCAAATCAGAAAGTGTCTGGCCCTGCCGGCCAATGAGCCGGCCGGCGTCCTCGGTCTTCACGTCGAGCAAAACGCCGTCCTCCAGTTTGTGCTCCTCGACCGTTGCCGGAAAACCGAGCGACGCGAGAATTTTTTCCAGAATGGGCTTTGGTTGCGCCATAAAATCATTTTTTCTTTTTCGACTGCGGCGTCAAGGCGGAAATCGTATTCGCCGGCGGCGGCTGGTTCATTTTCGTAAGTTTGGTCTGCAAAACGCCCGACAGCGTGCTCACCGTCATATAAAGCGCCATTCCTGATGAATAATTGTAAAGAATGACAAGAAACATCAGCGGCATATAGCGCATGATTTTTTGCTGCCCGGGATCCATGCCGGGCGACGGCGGCTGAAGATGGGCTTGCCAAATCATCGCTGCGACCATCAATAACGGCATCAGGTTGAACGGCAATCCGTCCGGCGTGCTGATGATGGGAATGAACGTCAAACCCGGAATCATGAACAGCGTATCCGGCTTCGACAAATCCGCCGCCCACAGAAAATGCGCGCCACGCAATTCAATCGCGCTGCGGATCATCGTAAAAAAACCGAAGAACACCGGCGTTTGAATGAGCATCGGCAGACAGCCGCCCATCGGGCTGACCTTGTTTTTCTTCCAAAGCTCCATCTGCTTCTGGGTGAATTTTTGCGGGTCGTCCTTGTATTTTTCCTTGAGCGCCTTCACTTCCGGCGCGAGCGCCTGCATCCGTTTCATCGAACGCGTGCTCGCCGCCGTCAACGGCCAGAAAGCCGCGCGCAACAGCACCGTGAGGACGACAATCGCCAGACCGTAACCCATGTTCGTCACGTCATGCAGCCAGTTCATCGCCAGCAGCAACGCCTTCGCAAAGAAGCCGAAGAAACCGAATTGCATCACAAGGTCGGCTTGATTTTGAAATTCTTCGCCGACGCGCGCCAGCGTCCGGTATTCCTTCGGCCCGGCAAAAAAGACGATTTGCCGCTCGACGGATTGGTTCGTCGCGAGAATTTGCGCCGGATAAATCAAAGCGGTTTGAATTCCCAGCGGCGGCGCAACTGAAGCTTCATCCGTCAGCGCCGGCAGGTTGACCGGGCGCGCAACGATTTGTTCCGCCGGTTGCTTCGGCATGGCCAGCAACGTAAAAAATTGATTATGTGCCGCCGCCCAAATCACGTTGTCAGCGCCCGCGCGATATTCCGGGTTCGGCGTCCGGTGAAAAAGCCCGGCCTTAAAATAAGTCGGGCCGCACACTTGCGAATTTTTACCATCAAACCAGATTACGCCCTCGATTTGGCCGTTGTCATCCGGCCCCATTGGCGTCGCCGTGCCGACGACCCATTCCTGCGCGGGCAATGCGAGCGGTTTGTCAGACATGTTCTCCAAACGCACGCTCGTGTTGATCAAATAATTCGAGCCGGGATGAAATTCTTTGACGAGCCGCAAACCGTCCGGCAGCAATTTTTCGGCGCGAACGCCGTCGTCCGTTTTTGCGAGCGTAAAAACGCCGTCGCCGACCAGATTTGAATCGCCCAAAATCGCCAGCACCGGCACGGGCGCGTGCGTGTTCAAAGTGGCGACGCCGTTCGTCGGAGATTCCTTTTTCCAACGTGCTGAAACTGTCTCGGGATAATCCAGCAATTCAACCAGCTTCAATCCGCCGCCGCGTGAAGTGAACGTATAACGCACATTGGCATTCGTAAGCACAATCAATTGCTCCGGTGTGTTTGTATCGAACACAACGTTTGGAACGGCCATTGGCGCGGACAAAATGGCGTTTGAACTTGCGGTCGCTGTCTGGGCTTGCGCGGCGGCAACTGCATTCGTGTTCGCCAACTGCTGCTGTTGCACCTGCGCGGCATATTTTTGCTCCATTACAATCCAAAGCAGAAACAGAAGGGCGCAAAGCGTGGTGACAATTTTGCCGGTTCTATCCATGAAATTTAATTTGCGGGTGCTTTTTGAAAATGTTCCCGCGGCACCGGGTCGTGGCCGCAACTACCCCACGGATGACAGCGGCAAATACGTCTGGCCGCCAGCACGCCACCGTTAAAAAATCCGCGCGCGCGAATGGCATCAATCGCGTATTGCGAGCAGGTCGGGGTGAAACGGCAGCCGCAAGTTGAGTCGAACAAAAAAATCTGAGCTGGCGAAATCGCCCGGCGATAAACGCGAATGGTAAAAATCAAAATGTGCTGGAGCGGATTCACGATTGTTTCAGCAAGCCCGCCCGCCGCAACGTTGTCAGAAAATCCTTTTCGACTTCGGCGAAATCGCGTCCGGCAATCGAAGAACGGGCGACAAGGACGAGTTCGACCGGTTGCATGAATTCATGCTGATGCAGCCGAAAACTTTCACGGAGCAAACGTCGCGCGCGACTGCGTTCAATCGCGCCGCCGATGCGTTTGCTCGTGACAACGCCCAATTTTGGTTTCGCCCCGTCGGGCAATTGATTCCAATTAGCGATGAGGCAGCCAAGCGCAAAGCGTTGACCCTGTTGCCGTACGCGCGCAAAGTCGCGGCTTTGCTCAAGCCGCATGGCGCGGCCCAGCCGCAGACGTTTCGGCGATTCGGCAAGCATGACGATTAGACCGGCGTGAGGCGTTTGCGACCGACGCGGCGACGATTGCGCAATGTGGCTTTGCCGCTCTTGGTCGAATTGCGGTTAAGAAATCCATGCTGCCGTTTGCGCCGGATTTTTGACGGTTGATACTGGCGTTTCATAAATTCAAATTATCTGCGCTCCCGGCGCTAAACTCCGTTTGACGGAGCGGCAAAGACTAGCAATGAAACGCTCCGTGTCAAGGCACGCGGGTGAAATTGATGATGTCAGTGGCAAAGCGGTGAGAATCCAGAGGGTTTGGAAATCTGTGGCTAAGAATGTCCCCCCAGTCTGTTCAAAGCTTGAAATCTCCTGCGACTGTGTTCCCCTCTGCGCGTGTTGAAAACGATTCGTCGGGCCGAATACAGTGAGTTGGCGGCGTTGTTTTTCTTTCAATCAATGGCCGCTGCCATTTGGATGGTGCCGTTAAGCGCGGTATTCAACGCCCATGGCCTGCGTGGCATCGCACCCTACGCCTTTGCCGCCTCCGCCCTCGCAACCTTTATTTCGCCATTGGTCTTCGGCGCAATGGCCGACCGCCACACATCGCCGGTAAAGGTATTGCGCGGGCTGGCCGTCGCGAGTGCCGTCACCATGACACTCCTCGCCGGGAGCATTAAACAAGGCTGGTCGCCGGGACTGGTTCTGGCGATAGTCCAGATTTATGCGCTTTGTTCGGCTCCCACCAGCAGCATTGCCACCGCCATCATCTTTTCGAGACTGCGAAATTCCCAGCGTGAGTTCGGACCGATTCGCGCCGGAGCGACTGTGGGTTGGATGGCCGGCTGCTGGCTGGTCAGCGCGTTGAATGCCGATGCTTCCACGGTGGCAGAATACATTTGTGCCGCGACATGGTCGGTATTGGCGGCATTCACTTTCCTGCTGCCCAGCGTGCCCCCGCCAAAACCCGCCGGACACCCGACGTTGCTGCAACGGCTTGGCTGGGACGCGCTCGTACTGTTGAAAAATCACGACCATCGCGTGGTCTTCGTCACTGCGGCATTGTTCAGCATTCCGCTCGCGGCATTTTATCCATTCACGCCGCTCCACCTGCAACAGCTTGGATTCAAGCACACATCCGCCTGGATGACACTCGGGCAAACGACGGAATTGATCGCGATGTTCGCATTGGCCGGATTGTTTCACCACTGGCGGTTGAAATGGATTTTCGCCGCAGGACTTGGCTTTGGCTTATTGCGCTTTGCCCTATGCGCGGTGAATGGCAAGATATGGTTGCTCGCGGGAACCAGCCTGCATGGCTTGTCCTACACCCTGTATTTCATCACCGCCCAGATTTACATACACGAACGGGTGGGTGCCGAGTGGCAAGTGCGGGCGCAGGCGCTGATGGCACTGATGACCACCGGCGTGGGCAATCTTATCGGTTATCTCGGCACCGGTTGGTGGTTCAATGTCTGTGCGCGGCCGGATGGAACGCAATGGCAGCTTTTCTGGGGTGGATTGGCCGCAGTGATTGTGCTCGTGCAAATCTATTTCCTGACCGCGTATCACGGCATTCACGGAAAAGTTCACAACGCAGACACGTCAACACTGTGATCTAAAAGCAGTTGAACCACTTCTTTGCCACTTTGTGTCCGGCAGAGAAAATTTTTGCCAAAGGTTTATGCGATGTTTAATGTGCCAAGTATGAAATTACTCAAAGCCAACGTTCGCAAGCGCACAAAGAATTCGGCCGCGCATCTGCACGACAAGCAGAGCGAACGCGACACGCGCGAGCTGCGCATTGACAAGGTCGGCGTGCGCGGGCTGCGGTTTCCCATCCAGGTGCGCGACAAGGCGCGCGCGTTCCAAAACACCGTCGCGACCATCGGGATGTTCGTGGATTTGCCGAAAGAATTCAAAGGCACGCACATGAGCCGCTTCGTCGAGGTGCTCAACGCGCACGGCAGCGTCATCCACGTCGAGAACATCGCGGAGATTTTGCGCTCGTTGCAAAAAAAACTGAACGCGGCGACGTCGCATCTGGAAATCGAATTTCCGTATTTCATGTCCAAGAAATCGCCGGTGTCGCGGCTGGAAAGTTTAATGGATTACGTCGCGCACTTCGACGCGACGGCGTGCGGACCGGAAATTGATTTTGTCCTGACGGTGAAGGCGAACGTGACGACGCTTTGTCCGTGTTCAAAAGCGATTGCCAAATACGGCGCGCACAACCAGCGCGGCGAGGTGACGGTGCAGATCCGCTCGCGCCAGATCGTCTGGATCGAGGACGTGATCGCCATGATCGAGCGCTCGGCCAGTTCGGAGCTGTACGCGTTGCTCAAGCGGCAGGATGAAAAGGCCGTGACGGAGCGCGCCTATGAAAATCCGGTGTTTGTGGAGGACCTGGTGCGCAATGTGGCGGTGAAACTGAACGCCGACCCGCGGGTGAAATGGTATAAGGTGGAAGCTGAAAACTTCGAAAGCATCCACAATCACAATGCGTATGCGTGCATTGAAAAGGGGTGACTTTCATGGACAAGCAAATCAAAGCAGCAAAATCGTTTCTGGGACGTTGTTACCCGCTATTGCATCAGGAAT
>JBEKZT010000113.1:0-6578 GCA_049509595.1 Verrucomicrobiota bacterium | reverse complement strand
GATCTGGATTTCGTTAAACTGTGTCGCCACCCAAAAATATGAAAAAAACAAAATCATCAGCGAATAGACGGTGAGATACAACGGCGAACCCGGATTCAATGACCGCGCGATATCGGCAAAAAAAGGAATGTTAAACTTGTTGCTGGCAGCCAAAAAAACCCATTGCGGAACCATCAAAATGGATTGGGCGAAAATGATGGGCATGACGCCCGCATAATTCACCTTCAATGGCAGGAACGACGTGCCGCCGGTATACATTTTACGCCCGACGGCGCGTTGGGCGTATTGCACGGGAATTCTTCGTTGCGCTTGCGTGATGGCAATGACGCCTGCAATCACAGTGATCAGCAAAATCACCATAACCAAACCAGAACCTATCAAATGATTCTGAGGCTCAACACCACCGCTCGGAAAAAACATGTCGTGAAGCCCTGTCGCCGCCGACGGTAATCTCGATAAGATATTAACCGTGATGATCAATGAAATGCCGTTCCCAATTCCACGTTCGGTAATTTGTTCGCCAATCCACATCAGCAATATCGTGCCAGTCGTTAAAATCAAAGTCGTTTGAATGCGATACCACCAAATATAATTGTCGCTGAATAGAACGAGCCGACTAATGCCTCCGCCAAATGCTTTTTCAGGATTTTCCCAGCCTAACGCCGTCGCAAAACCGTAGCCGAGGCAAATCAACACGGTCGCGTAACGGCCATATTGAATGATTTTTGAACGACCACCTTCTTCGCGCGCGAGCTTGCTCAATTTCGGCCAGACTGCCGTGAGTAATTGCAAAATAATTGTCGCGGTGATGTAAGGCATGATGCCAATCGCGCCGATGGCGCAACGCTCCAAGGCACCGCCCGCAAATGTGTTGTATAATCCCACAGCACCGCCACCTTGCGAATTGCTATTAAAAAAATTCCGCAACGCCGTGCTGTCCAAACCTGGAATGGTGATGAAAGTCATCAAACAGCAGACCGCCAGCATTCCCAACGTGAACAAAATCCGTGACTTCAGTTCAGGAATCTTGAAGCAGTTGGCAAACGTGTTGAAGATGGAGCGAAACATGCGTCAAACGCCGCAATCAGGATTTGGCCAGCGCGCCGGGTTTGCGGCTAACAACTTCACATGCGCCGCCTTTGGCCTCGATTTTTGATTTAGCCGAAGCACTGAATGCGCTCACGCTAACCGTGAGTTTCTTAGACAATTCACCGTTACCGAGAATTTTGATTCCGTGTGCACGGCCATTTGCCAGACCAACCGTACGCAACGCCGTTTCGTCCACACGTGCGCCATCATCAAATTTATTCAAGTCGCCAACATTCACGGCGAGATATTTCGTCGTAAAACGCGCATTGTTGAAACCGCGTTTCGGAATGCGGCGGATGAGCGGCATCTGGCCGCCTTCAAAGCCGATGCGGATCGAGCTGCCGGAGCGCGCCGTCTGGCCTTTGCCGCCGCGACCGGACGTTTTGCCGTGCCCGCTGGATTCGCCTTGGCCGAGCCGTTTTGTGCGGTGCTTCGCGCCGGGACGAGGTTTAAGATTGTGCAGTCGCATAAAAATCAGGCTGTTGCCGAAATGATTCCCGGCGCTTCGGGCGTTTTAATTTTTCTAATTTCCAAACCGCGGCCCTTGTAAATGTCTTCGCGTAGACGCAGGCTCAACAAACCTTTGAGCGTCGCCTTCACGACGTTGGCCGCGTTTTTCGAGCCGAGCGATTTGCTCAAAATATCTTTTATGCCGGCGGATTCTAAAACCGCGCGAACTGTTTTGCCCGCGATGATTCCCGTTCCCGGTGATGCCGGACGCAGTAAAATTTTTGCGCCGCCGTATCGGGAATATACTTCGTGCGGAATCGTCACGTCTTTCAAGGAGACGGATACCATTTGGTTGCGCGCAAGTTCTCCGCCGCGGCGGATGGCGTCCGCAACTTCACTCGCTTTGCCCAGCGCGTAACCGACACGACCACGCTTGTCGCCCACGACCACGAGCGCGCTGAAATTAAAACGACGACCGCCTTTGACGACTTTTGAGGAACGGTTGATGAAGACGACTTTCTCCATTAGTTCTTCCGATGCGCCGCCGCTAAACGCATTTTCAGGAACGTCGCCCGGCGAGCGACGACGACCGCCGCGTCCACCTTGGCCTTGACCGCGCGGGCCACGCGGGCCACGCTGTCCTTCACCACCTGTTTGATTGATTTCTGCCACAGTATTTTTTCAAGTTAAAATTTTAATCCAGCTTCGCGCGCCGCGTCCGCGAGCGCCTTGATTTTGCCGTGATACCGCACGCCGCCGCGGTCAAACACGACTTCCTTGATGCCTTTGCCCAAGGCGTTTTTCGCCGCGAGTTCGCCGATTGTTTTCGCACCCTTCACGTTCGCCGACAAATCTTTTGCCGCAGTTTTGCTGACCGTCGAGGCCGCCGCAATTGTGACGCCCGCGTCGTCGTCAATGAACTGGACATGGATGTTTTCGTTCGTGAAGCACACGGCCATGCGCGGACGCAATTTCGTGCCAGCCACTTTTTTGCGGATGCGCCAGCGCCGCAACTGCTTCAATTTTTGTTTCTTTTCCGTTCTCATTTTCTCGCGTCCACGGATTTGGCCGTGAACAAATTTAATTGTTACTGAACCGTCTTGCCTTCCTTGCGCTCGACGTGTTCGCCGACATAACGCACGCCCTTGCCCTTGTAAGGCTCCGGCGGATAAAACGAGCGGATTTCCGACGCGACCTTGCCGACCATCATTTTGTCCGGGCCTTCAATCGTCAGCTTCGTGTTTTCCTCGACCGTCACTTTGATTTGATCGGGAATGTCATAATTCACCGGATGCGAATAACCGAGCGAAAGATTCACGACCTTGCCCGTGACTGCGGCCTTGAAACCGACGCCCTGGATTTCCAGCTTCTTCACGAAACCTTCGGCGACGCCCTTGACCATGTTGTTGACAAGCGCGCGGCTCAAGCCGTGCAACGCCTTCGCCTGCGCGTCTTCGCCGTCGCGGCTGACGACGATGTTGCCGCCGTCAACTTTGAGGCTCGTACGCTTCGGCAATTCCCAGCCGAGCTTGCCTTTCGGGCCTTCGACGAAAACTTTCTGCCCTTTCACCTCCACTTTGACTTTCGGAGGAATGGCAATCGGTTGTTTTCCAATTCGCGACATAAAATTTTACCAGATATAACAAAGCAGCTCGCCGCCCAGATTTTTTTTCTTAGCCTGCGTGCCCGTCATCACGCCTTCGGATGTGGACACAATCGAAACGCCCAGACCGCCGAGCACTCGCGGAATCTCCGTCGTGCCGACGTATTTGCGCAAACCGGGCTTGCTGATGCGCTTCAAGCCTTCGATGACATTTTTCTTGCCCTGATACTTGAGTTGAATCTTCAACTTTTTGATGACCTTGCCGTCAACGGACACTTCCGTGACATAGCCTTCCTTCTTCAGGATTTGCGCGAGGCTTTCCTTCATTCGCGAGTGCGGCAATTCTACCGCCGGCAGCAGCGCGCGGCTCGCGTTGCGGATGCGGGTCAACATATCAGAAATCGGATCGCTCATATTAAAATAAAATTGTAATAACTTACCAGCTCGCCTTTGTAATGCCCGGAATCAGACCGTTCAACGCCGCCTCGCGGAATGTCAAACGCGAGCAGCCGAACTTCCGCAGATAACCACGGCGGCGGCCGCTGAACGAGCACCGGTTCACGATGCGCGTCGGACTGGCGTCGCGCGGCAGTTTCGCGAGACCAGCGTAATCGCGTTTCGCCTTCAGTTCAGCGCGGAGCGCGGCGAATTTCTTCACCGTTTCCGTCTTGCGCTTGTTGCGCTCCAACCATGCTTTCTTGGCCATAAAATTAAAAATTATTTTTCCGCGAACGGAAATCCCATCAGCTTCAGCAAATCCAGCGCTTCTTCGTTCGTGGGCGCGCTCGTCACAATCGTGATGTCCATGCCCTGCTGGCGTTTGATTTTGTCCAGTTCGATTTCAGGAAAAATCGTCTGATCGCCGACGCCGAAAGTATAATTTCCGCGACCGTCAAACTTGCGCGGTGACAATCCGCGAAAATCGCGTATGCGCGGCAACGCCGTCGCGACGAGCCGGTCAAAAAATTCATACATCTCGTCGCGGCGCAACGTCACGCGGCAGCCGATCGCCTGATTTTCGCGCAGCTTGAATTGCGCGATGCTGTGGCGCGACTTGCTGATGGCCGGCTTGCGCCCGGTGATCAGCGACAAATCCTTCGCCGCGTCCTCGACCGCGCCCTTTTCCAGCGACGCGCTCACGCCCATGTTCACCACAATCTTCACCATCTTCGGGATCTGGTGGACGTTCGTGTATTTGCGCTTTTCTTTCAGCGCCGGCGCGACTTCCTTCGCGTATTTTTCGTAAAGTCTGGCTTTCATTTTTATGCGTCACGGATTTTGCCGTGACAAAATTATTTATGCGGTTGCTTCCGCCGGTTGTTCCGCGTGCTCGGCCTTCATCACATTGGAAATGTGGATCGTGCCTTCGCGCTCGACGATCGCACCCTGCGGATGCTGCTGGCTCTTGCGCGTGTGCCGCTTGATCATCTGCACGCCCTCGACGATGACGCGCGATTTTTTCGTCAACACGGCGATGATCTTGCCGCGCTTGCCTTTTTCTTTTCCGGCCAGCACGACCACTTCATCACCTTTTTTAACATGACGCTTCATAAATTTTTCAAATCACTTCCGGCGCGAGCGAAATTATCTTCATGAATTTCTTGTCGCGCAATTCGCGCGCCACCGGGCCGAAAATGCGCGTGCCCTTCGGATTCAATTCTTTGTCAATAATCACACACGCGTTGCTGTCAAACCGCAGATACGATCCGTCATTGCGGCGAATAATGTCCCGCGTCCGCACAACCACCGCATCATGCACTTCGCCCTTTTTCACCGTGCCATCCGGCGCGGCAACCTTGATATGCACCTTGATGACGTCGCCGATGCCGGCGTAACGCTGGTTCTTGCCCAGCACGCCGATGTTCCAGGCGATTTTTGCGCCTGTGTTATCCGCGACATCCAAACTGGAACGAACTTGCAACATAAAATCTTTTTAAGCCGCCACCGATGTTTCCTGAACAGCCTTCTCGACGACTTCAACGAGCCGCCAGCATTTCGTTTTCGACAATGGCCGCGTTTCCTCGATGCGCACAGTATCGCCAATCTTGGCCTCGTTCTTTTCGTCGTGCGCGTAAAATTTCTTGAAGGCGGTGACGATCTTCTTATAGCGCGGATGCGGAAAACGGCGTTCGACGCGGACGACGATCGTCTTGGTCATTTTGTTCGAGACGACTTCGCCGACGCGTTCCTTGCGGTTGCCGCGCTTCGCTTCCGGTTGTTTTACAATTTCAGCCATACAAAAATCAGACCATTTTCGCCTTGTTACGCAATTGTGAAATGCGTGTTTCGATGCGCGCGATGTCTTTGCGCAGCACCGTCAGGCGCGCGGGTTTTTCCAACTGCGCGCTCGCCTGCTGCAAACGCAGGTTGAACATCTCGTGACGCAGGTCGCGGCTTTTGGCCGACAACTCAACCAGCGTCATGTCTTTTGATTCTGCAAATTTCATAAAATCTTTTAGTGGGACAGGCATCTTGCCTGTCTGACGGGCTGGAAGCCCGTCCCACTATTTTTCATCAATGACTGTGTCTTGAAATAAATTTCGTTTTGATCGGCAATTTCGTCGCCGCCAGCCGCATTGACTCGCGCGCGATCGCTTCCGTCACGCCGTCCACTTCGAACAAAACGTTCGCCGGACGAATCACGGCCACCCAGCCTTCGAGCGGCGCTTTGCCCTTGCCCATTCGGGTTTCGAGCGGCTTCTTCGTAAAAGATTTTTGCGGAAAAATGCGAATCCACATTTTTCCGTGGCGCTTCATGTTGCGGGCGATCGCCACGCGCGCGGATTCGATCTGCTTCGCGTCCATCCAGCAACGTTCCAGCGCCATCAATCCATATTCGCCGAACGCGACCGTGTGGCCGGCGCGCGCCGTGCCCTTGCGGCTGCCGCGGTGCATCTTGCGAAACTTCACTCTTGCTGGTTGCATTGCCATAACAAAAATCTTTTCTAAAAATTAATTCGCAGCGACTTCGGCCGGCGCGGTTGTTGTTTGCGCCGCGGCCTTTTGTGGTTTGGTGTCACCTTTGCAAATCCAGCATTTCACGCCGAGCTTGCCGTAAACTGTCAGAGCTTCCGCAAAACCATAATCAATGTCCGCGCGCAACGTGTGCAACGGCACGCGACCCCAGTGATACAATTCCGTGCGCGCGAGTTCCGCGCCGCCCAAGCGTCCGGCGCAGCGAATCTTGATTCCCTGCGCGCCAAAATCTTTTGCCGTCTGCAAAGCCTTTTTCATCGCGCGACGGAACGATACGCGGCGTTCCAATTGCAACGCTATGTTTTCTGCGACGAGCTGCGCGTCAAGTTCCGGCGTCTTTACTTCAACGATGTCCACGTAAACTTCTTTGCCGGTCATCTTACTCAATTCTTCCTTAAGCTTGTCAATTTCCGACCCCTTGCGACCAATGACTACGCCTGGACGCGCTGTCATAATTGTC
>JBEKZT010000112.1:0-6606 GCA_049509595.1 Verrucomicrobiota bacterium | reverse complement strand
CCTCGCCAGTTCAACATCGGTCGTCACGCCTTGGAACACCCACTCCGCTTCACATTCACCGGAAATGATTTCGACTTTCAGGCCGGAAGCACTTCGGATGGCGGAGGTCAGTTCATCTGCGTTAACGGCATCACGCGCAGCGCTCGTGGCAATGACGCGGATGGACGCGGCGTTCTCCCCACGAGCGATTTTGGCAAATTCCGCGACAGCTTCGGCGGTGCGCGCGATGGCGTCGGGCTGAAGACGGTGCGTGTCATAAAAATTCTTACCGAGTCGCGTCTGCCGGCTGTCTTCGCCGACCGGCTGCACATTGCGCCCGGCCACGTCGGCCACCAATAATTTGATCGAGTTGGTGCCGACATCAATGACGGCGCGGCGGACGGATTCCATGAGATGGTCAGGCTATGCAACGCAGTCGCCGAAACCCAAGTGAAAAATTGTTACATTTTGCGCGGCTTATTCATCCGATGCGGAAGGAAATTTTCTGGATCAAATTCTTCCCGAAGCTGTGCTGCAATCGATCAAGAATTTCCTTACGACGATAGCGGACGATTTCGGAAAGCCACACGCTGCTGTCCACGTTCACAAACAGCGTGCCTTTGTGCAAATTGGCCGGCTGCGCGTGCGCGGTGATGTTAGGGTCGAGCAGCGAATTCCAGACCTTGACGACCTCGGCTTCGCCCTGACGCGCATCGATCCGCAGGTCCGTCATCACTTTCGGGAGAACGTCACTCGCGCGGCGCGCGCGCACGGCCTGCGCAATTTCGATCGGCGACAAATCCGCGCCGCGCCACTGGGCGAGCACGCGCTGACGCGGAGGAATTCTTTTCGGCACCGGCATAAGGCAATGCAAATAACCAGAAAACCAGAAAAGAGGCCAAGATTTTTTTGCTGTTATCCTTACTATATGTTTCTTGGTTGAAATGAAACAAACGATGATAGAGTTACTTGGGCTTATGAAAAAGTATGCTTTTCATACGATCGGGCAAAGCACACTGACAAACTGCTCGCCTTGATTGAGTGGCAACGGCATATTGCCGCAAATTTATGCCAGATTTTTCGCTCAAGGTGTGGAGCTTGGCCAAGCCTTACCGGGCACGGCTGTTTCTCGGCGGGGTGACCGGGGTGATCAGCGGTGCGATCGCACCGCTGATGATTGCCACGATTATATTTGTGTATGATGAAATTTTCCCGGCGTCAAATGGTTCGTCTTCGTTGCCAAAATTATTCACAAAAATGCCCGGAGCCGTGCAAAACTGGCTTCTCAACGCGCAGGAATCCCTGAGCAGCGGCTTGCACATGCACCCCGGCGCCGTCATCGCGCTAATCGGCCTGATTCCGGCGGTGATTCTCCTAAATGGGCTGTTTGCCTACTTGAACATGTATTTCCTGCAATGGGTGGCCATTCGCGCCGTGACCGATTTGCGCGTCCGCCTGTTCACGCATCTGCTGAATCTCTCTGCTGGATTTTTCGGCGGCAACCGCAGCGGCGAACTAATCTCGCGCATCATGAACGACACCAGCGCGCTGCAAAATATCTTCAGCACCGTAACGTCGAGCATTGTCACCGACCCGGTTAAGTTGATTGCTTTGCTAGCCTATTTATTCTGGCTGCAACCGAAGCTGACGTTGATTTCATTGATTGTGGTTCCGGCCTGCATGATTCCCATCGCGATTTATAGCCGCAAAATCCGTCATTCCAGCCGCGCGCTGCAAACGCACGCCGCGGACTTGACGCAGGTCATGAACGAATCTTTCACCGGCAACCGCATCGTCAAAGCCTACAATCTTGAAAATGCCGTCGCAGGCCAGTTCCGCGACACCGCCAAAAAATTCATCGGCGATTATATGCGCATTGTGCGCTCCATCGAAATTCCGGGGCCGTTGATCGAATTTCTAGGCGCGGTGGGCGTGTCGCTCGTGCTGCTATATTTAGTTTATCACACGCACGCGCAGGCCAGCCAGACGGATTTCCTGCGGCTTATCATCAGCATTTTCATGATGTATCAGCCGATGAAAAATCTCACGCGCCTGCACAATCAGATCGTCCAGGCGCGCGCCGCCAGCGAGCGCATCTTCGAACTTCTGGCCACGCAAAACAGCGTGCCCGAACCCGCCCAGCCGCGAAAGCTTCAGGCCGACGGCACGGACATTCATTTCGAAAATGTGGATTTTTCCTACGGCGACAAACCCGTTTTGCAAAATATCAATTTGCAAGTCAAACCCGGCCAGCTTGTCGCGGTCGTTGGTGCCAGCGGCTCCGGCAAAACCACGCTGGCCAATCTACTCCTGCGTTTTTACGACCCGGCGCACGGTGCCATTCTCATCGGCGGCGTGGACATCCGCAAAGTTTCCACGCGCGATTTGCGAAATCAAATCGCCGTCGTTACACAGGAGAATATTTTATTCAACGACACTATCCTCAAAAACATTGAGCTGGGCCGTCCCGGCGCGGCTCAGGAAGAAATCATTTCCGCCGCCAAACATGCCAACGCGCATCACTTCATTCTCGAAAAACCGGACGGTTATAAAACGGTTGTAGGCGAAAAGGGCGTTTTACTTTCCGGCGGCCAGCGCCAGCGCCTCGCCATTGCCCGCGCCGTTTTACGCAACGCCCCGATTCTGATTCTGGACGAAGCCACCAGCGCGCTCGACACCGAGTCCGAACGTGCCGTGCAATCCGCGCTTGATGAATTGATGCACGGGCGCACGACACTTTGCATCGCGCACCGGCTTTCGACCATTTTGCACGCGGACGTGATTGTCGTTTTAGATCAGGGCCGCATTGTTGAAACGGGCACACATTCTGAACTCATCAAGCGTGGCGGCGTTTATCAAAAACTTTACGAACTCCAGTTTCACAATCTCCCGAATTTGGAAATCACGCGCACCGAATGAATAAAGTTCCCTATCTCGATTTGCCGGCGCAAATCAAATCGTTACGTAAGGAAATTGACGCGGCGCTTGCCAGCACACTGGACAATTGCACCTTTTGCCTCGGCCCGGACGTTGCGCAATTTGAAAAAGATTTCGCGCAGTTTTGCAGCGCGCAACACGCGCTTGGCTTCAACAGCGGCACGTCCGCATTGCATGTCTCACTGCGATTGATCAACGTCGGGCCGGGCGACGAAGTCATCACCACGCCTTACACGTTCATCGCCACAAGCTGGGCGATTTCCTACGTCGGCGCAAAACCGGTTTATGTGGATATTGACGACGACACTTTCAATTTGAATCCGAAGCTGATTGAGAAAGCCGTCACGCCAAGCACAAAAGCGATTTTGCCTGTTCACCTTTACGGCCATCCGTTCGACGTTGATCCAATTTTGGAGATCTGCCGCAAATACAAACTGCCGCTCGTCGAGGACGCGGCGCAGGCGGTCGGCGCGAAATACAAAGGCAAAACTGTGGGCACGCTCGGCGACATTGCTTGTTTCAGTTTTTATCCCGGCAAAAATCTCGGCGCGTGCGGCGAAGGTGGCGCGCTCGTTACGAACAATCCCACGTTTGCCGCGCGCGCGAAATCATTGCGCGAACACGGCTCGACACAGCGCTATCATCACGACGAAATCGGCTACAACTACCGCATGGAGGGTTTTCAAGGCACGGTGCTGGGCGTGAAATTGAAGCATTTGCAGAAATGGACGGATGGCCGCCGCCGCGTGGCGAAGCGTTATACCGAATTACTGGCCGAAACACCGTTGCGACTGCCGCGCGAAGCCAATTACGCCGAAAGCGCGTGGCATCTTTACACCGTGCGCCATCCGCACCGCGACGAACTTAAAAAATATCTTGATGAAAACGGCGTCGGCAACGCCGTGCATTATCCGATTCCGCTGCACCTGCAAAAAGCCTACGCGAGCCTCGGCCACAAGCCCGGTGATTTTCCCGTTGCCGAAAAAGCCGCGCGTGAAGTTTTGAGCCTGCCGATTTATCCCGAACTGACCGACGCGCAAATCCAGCGCGTGGTGGAAGTCATCAGGGATTTTTTCAAAACGTAAAACGCTTAAACAGGCGTCCTTGTTGTCGCGCTCAAGTGTCCGGATATTCGCCTTTGAGAAGCTGTTTACGGTGGCGCTGATATTTGGCCAGCGAGTCGCGGATGGCCTTGTGCGCGTCCACTCGCCCTTGAAATTCGCCGACGACGGGATTTTTATCCCTCTCCAGTTCCTTGTAGATTTCAAAAAAATGATGGATCTCGCGCAGGACGTGCGGCGGCAGTTGCGAGATGTCGTTGCAGTTTTCGTGTATCGGATCGTTCGCGTGCGCGGCGATGATTTTGATGTCTTCCAAACCCTGATCAATCATGCGCAACATGCCGATGGGCCGCGCTTTCATCACGCAGCCGGGCGTGACCGGTTCCTGCGACAGCACAAGGATGTCCAGCGGATCGTGGTCGCCGCAATAGGTCTGGGGAATGAAACCGTAATTGCTCGGATAATGCACCGCACTGTGCAGCACGCGGCTGATTTGCAGAAAACCTGACGTTTTGTCCAATTCGTATTTGATCTTGCTGCGCATCGGGCATTCGATGAAGGCGTTACATTCCTGCGGAACGGAATCGCCGGGTGACAAAATGTGAAACGGATTGTTTGCACCGACGACCGGCGAAACTTTTTTGGCTCGGCTTACCTTTTGTCTTGCGGCATGAAATTTACTTCCCATGAGCAGAAAGTTAATGAATTTTTATCGCGGAAACAACTGCAAAGGCTGAACGAAAATGACTTTCAAAACTTTGCGTCTTGGTGTCTTGGTGGTTAGAAGTTAAATTATTTCCATGTCGCACGCGGACTTTGTTCATTTGCATCTGCACACCGAGTATTCATTGCTCGATGGCGCGTGCCGTTTGGACAGGCTCGTGGACAAGGCGCATGAACTGAAATTTTCCTCGCTCGCCATCACCGACCACGGCGCGATGCACGGCGTCATTGATTTTTATCAGGCTGCCCGCGAAAAAGGTATCAAACCCATCATCGGCTGCGAGGTTTATGTCGCGCCCGGCTCGCGGCTGGAGCGGAAAAAAGTTGAGGGCGACAAATATCATCATCTCGGCCTGCTCGCGAAGGACGAGGCCGGCTACAAAAATCTCATCAAGCTCACGACCGCCGCGCATCTGGAGGGCTATTATTACAAGCCGCGCATTGACAAAGAAATTCTCGCCGCGCACAGCGCAGGTTTGATCGCGATGTCCGGCTGTCTCGCCAGCGAAATTCCTGATTGGATCATGAAAGACCAGTTGGACAAGGCACGCGACGCCATGGATTTTTTCAAACAGACGCTCGGCGCGGAAAATTTTTTCCTCGAACTGCAAAATCACGGAATTCCCGAACAGGCGAAGGTCAACAGTCATCTGATCAAATGGTCGAAGGAATTCGGACTGAAACTTGTCGCGACGAACGACGTTCATTACATCAACAAAAGCGATTCGCACGCGCACGATTGCCTCGTCTGCATCGGCACGCAGGATTTGCTGAGCAATCCGAAACGGATGAGCGCGGGTTACATTCCTGAACAATTTTTCCTGCGCAGCGCGGAAGAAATGAAGGCGCGCTTCGCCGAAATTCCCGAAGCCGTGACAAACACGCTCGAAGTCGCGGAGAAATGCAATTTGGAAATTGAATTTGGAAAACTGCATTACCCGGTTTTTCATCCGCCGGAACATTTCACGCGCGAAGGTTATTTGCGCAAGCTGCTCGCCGAAGGTTTGCACAAGCGTTACGGCATCCACGCAAAGGCCGAAGGCGAAAAATTTGCCGTCGAGAAAATTGACGATCCGAAATTACTGCCGACGTTTTCCGAGAATGAAAATTCTGACGCCGCGCTCAAAATCGTCCTCGACCGTTTGCAGCTCGAACTCAAGGTTATCGAGAAAACCGGCTTCTTGAGTTATTTTTTGATCGTCGGCGATTTCATCCGTTACGGCCACGAGCACGGCATCGCCTGCGTCGCGCGCGGTTCGGCGGCGGGTTCGATTGTCACTTACCTGCTCGAAATTTCCAACGTTGACCCGATCCGTTACGGACTTCTCTTTGAAAGATTTTTGAATCCCGAGCGCGTCAATCCGCCGGATATTGACATTGATTTCGCGGACGACCGGCGCGCGGACGTCATCAAATACGTTTCCGAAAAATACGGCAAAGATTCCGTCGCGCAGATCATCACGTTCGGCACGATGGGCGCGAAAAGCGTCGTGCGCGATGTCGCGCGCGTGATGGGTTTGCCTTACGGCGACGGCGACCGGCTCGCGAAAATGGTTCCGTTCGACTTGAAAATGACGCTCGAAAAAGCGCTCAAGCAATCGCCCGAACTCAAGGCCGCCTACGAAAATGAAGACGTCACGCGCGAGCTGATTGACACCGCGCTCATCCTCGAAGACATCACGCGCAACGCGAGCGTCCACGCCGCCGGCGTCGTCATCGGCGACCAGCCGCTCGTGAATCTGCTGCCGCTCAAGCTCGACGACAGCGGTTCGCTCGTGACGCAATACGCGATGAATCCCGTCGGCGATCTCGGCCTGCTAAAAATGGATTTTCTCGGGCTGAAAACTTTGACGGTAATCCGCAACACCTGCGAAATGGTCCGGCGCACGCAGGGAATTCAAATTGA
>JBEKZT010000111.1:0-6612 GCA_049509595.1 Verrucomicrobiota bacterium | reverse complement strand
GCATTGCTCGATACTTTTCATGCTGATGCCGCGCTTGGCGAGCTTGCCGATGACAATCTCGTTGAGCGTGCTGACTTTGAACTCGTTGTCGGCGGTCAGTTTGATCTCCGTTTTTTCCAAAACGATTTCCCATTTGGTGTTCTTGAAGTCGAAGCGGTTGGCCAGTTCCTTTTTGGACTGGTTGACGGCGTTCTCGATTTCCATTGAGTTGACTTGCGAAACAATGTCGAATGAAGGCATGGCCAAAGCGTAAAAAATTTGGCGCAAAAGAAAAGGGAATTTGCCAATCGTCCCGGCTTTTGCCAGCTTCTGGAGAACCGAAAATCGCGAATGAGCGAAATTAAATCCAACGCGGACATCGAGCCATGTCTCTCGGTCGTCATGCCGGTCTATAACGAAGCGGCGACGGTGTCCGAAGCCATCAAACTGGTGCTGGCGCAACGGCCCGTGCGGCAACTCATCGTCGTGGATGACGGCTCGACGGACGGCACTTGGGAAAAATTAAAATCCATCGCGAACGGCGAGCCGAGAATCGAATTGATGCAGCATTCAGTCAATCAAGGCAAAGGCGCGGCGTTGCGCGACGGTTTTGCGCTGGCGACCTCGCCCATTGTCATCGTTCAGGACGCGGACTTGGAATACGATCCGGGCGAATATTATTGCCTGCTTGCGCCGATTCTTTCCGGCAAGGCGGACGTGGTCTTTGGCTCGCGCTTTCTCGGCAGGGGCGCACATCGCGTGTTGTATTACTGGCATTCCGTGGGGAATAATATACTGACCACTTTTTCCAACATGGCCACGGATTTGAATTTGACGGACATGGAAACCTGCTACAAAACTTTCCGGCGCGACCTCATCCAGAAAATTAAAATCGAGGAAAACCGTTTTGGTTTCGAGCCGGAAATCACCGCAAAAGTTGCGCGGCTGAACGCGCGGATTTATGAAGTGGCGATTTCCTACTACGGACGGACTTACGCGGAAGGAAAAAAAATCGGCTGGCGCGACGGCGTCCACGCCCTGTGGTGCATATTGAAATATAATCTTCTTGCGGGTTGGTAAAAATGCCCTTGTTCAAGACATTGATTAAACCCCGCCGTCCAAAACATTTTTCAAATACCGTCCCGTATGGCTCGCTTCGCATTTGGAAATATTTTCCGGCGTTCCTTCCGCCACAATTTTTCCACCGGCAGTGCCGCCCTCGGGACCAAGGTCAATGATCCAGTCCGCCGTTTTGATCACGTCGAGGTTGTGTTCGATGACGACGAGCGTGTTGCCCGTGTCGCGAAGTTTGAACAGAACTTCCAATAATTTGGCCACGTCGTGAAAATGCAGGCCGGTTGTCGGCTCGTCCAAAATATAAAGCGTTCGTCCGGTCGCCTTGCGGCTCAATTCCGTCGCCAGTTTCACACGCTGCGCTTCGCCGCCGCTCAACGTCGTCGCCGCCTGCCCCAAACCGATGTAACCCAAACCGACTTCGGCGAGCGTCAGCAGCGGATCATAAATTTTCGGCACGGCGCGAAAAAACGTCACCGCCTCGTCCACCGTCATCGCCAGCACGTCGGCGATGTTTTTGCCCTTGTAAGTGATTTCAAGCGTCTCGCGGTTGTAACGCTTGCCGTTGCACGCCTCGCACGTCACATAAACCGCCGGCAAAAAATTCATTTCAATTTTAAGAACGCCGTCGCCCTCGCATTTTTCACAACGACCGCCTTTGACATTGAAACTAAACCGTCCCGGCGCGTAACCGCGAATTTTCGCGGCGGGCAATCGCGCAAACAAATCGCGGATGTGATTGAACATGCCCGTGTAAGTCGCCGGATTGCTGCGCGGCGTCCGACCAATCGGCGCCTGGTCAATGACGATCACCTTGTCAAGGTTTTCAAAACCTTTGAGCGCGCGATGCGCGCCGGGCGTTTCCTTCGAGCCGTGAAATTTGCGGAACAGCGCGCGGCGCAAAATATCGTCCACCAGCGTGCTTTTGCCGGAGCCGCTCACACCCGTCACGCACGTGAACGCGCCCAGCGGAATGCGCGCGTCAATGTTCCGTAAATTATTTTCACGCGCGCCGAGCACTTCCAGCCAGCCCTTTTCTGCTGACGGAGAATTTCTTTTTTTGGGAATCGGAATCGCCAGTTCGCCGGTCAGATATTTTGCGGTAAGCGAATTTTTACTGTGCAAAATTTCCGGCAATGTTCCGGCGGCCACCAGTTCGCCGCCATGCACGCCCGCGCCGGGACCGAGGTCAACAATGTAATCCGCGTGGCGAATCGTGTCCGCGTCGTGCTCGACGACGAGAACCGTGTTGCCCAAGTCGCGCAGGCCTTTCAGTGTGTGCAGCAAACGATCGTTGTCGCGCTGATGCAAGCCGATGCTCGGTTCGTCCAGAACGTAAAGCACGCCGACCAGCGCCGCGCCGATTTGCGTCGCGAGCCGGATGCGCTGCGCTTCGCCGCCGCTCAACGTGCCGCTCTCGCGATCCAGCGTCAGATAACCAAGGCCGACATTTTTCAAAAAGCCCAGCCGCGCGCGGATTTCCTTGACGACTTCATCCGCGATTTTTTTCTCAAACTCCGTCAGTTTTAGATTCGCAAAAAAGTCGTCCGCCTTTTCCACGGACAGACCGCAAACGTCCATGATGGACAAACCGGGGATTTTTAATTTTGAATTTTTAACTTTAAACTGCGTGGAAAATTCCGCGCCCCCCAAAGTCACGGCAAGAATTTCCGGCTTCAAGCGCCTGCCTTTGCACGCGTCGCAAAATTGCGGACTCATGTATTGCTTGAGCCGGTTGCGGACAAATTCGCTTTCACTTTCCGTCGCCAGCCGTTCAAGATTCGGCAGCACGCCTTCAAACGGACGCGAAATGGTGCTGACTTTTCCGCCGCGCCAGAAATTAAAATCCACATCGTCCTCGCCGGAGCCGTTCATCAAAACCTTTTTGAAATCGTCCGGCAGATTTTTGTAAGGCGTTTCGAGGCTGATGTCAAAATGCCCGGCGATGGAGCGCAGCATGGCCTTGTAATAAATGTTCATGCGCTTGCCGGAACGCCGCCACGGCTGGATCGCGCTTTCCAGCGCCTCGTCGGGATTCGGCACCACGAACGATTCGTCAAAAATCATTTTCTGGCCGAGGCCGTGGCAGACCGGGCACGCGCCGGCGGGCGCATTGAACGAAAAATGTTTCGGCGTGGGCGGATCAAAACTTTTGCCGGTTGCAGGCGAACACATTTTGTTCGAGTGAAGCGTTTCAATCCAATTTTCGCCAGCTTGTTTCGGTGGGGCGAGGCTACTGACGAGCCGTTTTTGTAAATTGCCATCGTTTTGAGTTCGGCTCGCGGGGACGCTCGCCCCACCCTCCGGCAATTGGTGCAATGTGAACATGACGCCTTCGCCCCAGCGGAGCGCGGTCTCAACCGAATCGCCGAGACGCACGCGGATTTTGTCGTCAATCACGAGCCGGTCCACAACCGCTTCGATGTTGTGAAATTTTTTCTTGTCGAGTTTCACGCGCGCGACATTTTCGCCGAGTTCAATCAACTGGCCGTCCACGCGGGCGCGGACAAAACCTTCGCGCGCCAGGCGCTCAAAGACATCGCGGAACTCGCCTTTTTGCCGCCGCACAATCGGCGCAAGCAGCATGACTTTGGTTTTCGGCGGCAACGCGAGAATTTTGTCCACGATGTCGCTCGTGCTTTGCGTGGAAATGTGGACGCCGGTTTCCGGACAATGCGGCTGCCCGATATGCGCGTAAAGCAGGCGGAGGTGATCGTAAATTTCCGTCGTCGTGGCGATGATGGAACGCGGGCTTGAACCGGAACTTCTTTGCTCAATCGCAATCGCCGGCGAAAGTCCCTCGATGAAATCCACGTCCGGCTTTTGCATCTGGTCGAGGAACTGGCGCGCGTAGGCGGAAAGCGACTCGACGTATTTGCGCTGGCCTTCGGCGTAAATCGTGTCAAAGGCAAGCGACGATTTTCCCGAACCGCTCAAGCCGGTGATGACCACCAGTTTGTCGCGCGGGATTTCCAGCGTGAGATTTTTGAGGTTATGCTCACGCGCGCCGCCGATGCGGATGAATGCTTTGCTCATACCGCGAATTTTGAAATAAAGTTAAACGACAATTTTACCTGAAAAAACGGCGAAAGCAAAAAATGAATTTAAGAAAAGAAGGTTCTTCTAAAAATCACAGCGGCTTGTGACCGGATACAGGCACAGCCAACTACGTCAATGAAAGGGATTCTTTGGAAAGCACCAAATCGCAATGTGAAATTCCGGTTTCCTTTGCGTAATAAAACTGTCGCAACTGTTCAGTAAGTTCGCGGATGGGAACCAGATGAATTGAGGTTTTATCCATGGCGTCAAACCGCGAACCATACGGAAAACTCGAAATCATTGACAAAAGTTCATCAAGATTGGCGCCAGCGCGCTTTAAGCCATACGGCCAGAATTCAATAATTACGACGTCCGCCAAATTAAGAAGTTGCGTTGCTCCAGCCAAAGCATCGGTTTCCGCGCCCTGGACGTCGCACGTGATAATGACCGGCCTTTTAAGTCCCGAAAGCGGGATCAGCGAGTCAAGCGGCGACGCCTGCACCTGAACAACCGGCCGCGATGATTCGTTATACAATTCCCCGCCTGAGCCGGCTTGGTTGGACCTAATTCGATGATCACCGGAATTCTCGCTCGAACACTCGAAGTTCAGCACGCACTCGCGCCGGTAAGCGGCGCGCTGGAACAGCACGATGTCCGAAAACCCCGCGCGAAATACATTCATGCGCAGGCACTCGAAATTGTCAGGGTCCGGCTCGACGGCGTAGACGTCAATGCCCGGAACGGACTGCTTGGCCGGGATGCAAACCACGCCGAGGTTGGCACCGACATCAATCAAAGTGCCTGAGCCGGACCTGAACAATTGCCTCAGAAAATCGCACGTGCCGGTGTCAAGTCCGCCCTGTGACAGGTAAAGCGGCCAGATGACGCGGTCATAAACCGGCGCTTCGAGCTTGCCCTGCCTTCCCTCGAAAACGGCATATTTCACGCCAATGGAACGGGCGGCAATTCTAAAAAGTTCCCGCCGGCAAATTGCCGGCAGCAGACCGGTCAAAGTGGCGGCAAAACCGATGACAGAAACTATCAGTCTTCTCATAGATTGAGTTGTCTGCAATTCTATGTCGAAAATCGCGCATAAGTCAAAATTGCAATAATCTATGTTTGCAATTTACGAGACAGCAGCCAAATGATAATCAATGTCCAACGTGAGATTTGAACGTCCCATTTTGTGAACGCCACTGAGTCGTGAAGCTTTCAACCTAAGAGTCTTACCCAAGAGCTTTAAACACACCAAAGATGCTTAAAACATTTTTTAGAACATATCGTCGCGGAATCCGGCGACTTCAGGCCAGAAGCAAGGGTATTTACTCCTACGGCGACGAGCAAATCCTCATCGCCAGATATATCAAAGACTTGAAGATTGAAAGCAGACTATGCGTTGACATCGCCGCCAGTGACGGTCGAACGATGTCCAATACTTACTTTTTGTTTCAACAAGGCTGGGGAGGGCTGGCCGTGGAATATGATGCGCATCAATTCGCCAGACTTGCCCAAGCCTATCGTTCATTTCCCAAGGTCAATCTGGCTAAATGCAAAGTGACGCCACCGAATGTTGTTTCGCTTCTGCAAGCCAACCAAGTGCCGGCAAATTTCGGCTTTCTCAACCTTGACATTGATGGATACGATTACTTCGTTCTCGAACAAATTCTCAAAGAGTTTCGCCCCGCTTTGATCTGTGTCGAGGTGAATGAAAAAATACCGCCGCCAGTAAAATTCACTGTTAAATGGGACCCGGATTATTGCTGGAAGGAAAATCACTTTTACGGCCAGAGTCTCTCGCAGTTATGTTCCCTCTGTCCGGTGTTTGGGTATTCCCTTATCGAATTATATTACAACAATGCTTTTCTTGCGCCTTCCGAGACCAAGGCTTTTCCGGTTCTTACGCCGGAGGCTGCCTACCAAAAGGGATACCTCAATCAACCGGATCGGAAAGAAAGATTCCCCTGGAATGCCGACATGGAGCCACTTTTAAATTTGCCCCCTGAAGAAGCCGTGGCTTTTATAAACCGCTTTTTCTCCGACCGGAAGGGACAATTCATTTGTTCCGTTTAAGCATGTCTTTCCATCACGCCAGCAAGCTGCAAGCCGGACTCGTTCAGATCGTTTGCAACCGTGAAAACGCTGTTGTAAACGGCAAAAGTATCTTTGTAAACGTGTTACCTCCCTGACGTAAACCTATTTAGCCGCCCCGTAAACCGGTTCACCTTCTTCGTAAACTCATAACCTCGGCTCGTAAATGCGTTCCGCGACGGCGTGAACGGTGAAAGTTGCCTTGTAAACATGACCCGTGACCGCGTAAACCTGTTACCTATTTTTGTGAACATGCAACCTCGCCCCGTTAACGTGTTCAGACGCCATGTAAACGTGTTACCAAGGTTTGAAAATGGCCATAATCACGCAAATTGCCTGAAAAAATGGTCTTTTTAACTGAAAAATTGAAGGCTGTCAGGAATCACGGCTTGACCGATGGCAAGCCCGCCCGTTAGCATCAAAAGCCCTTGC